>NZ_JBITPN010000023.1:0-182689 GCF_050467985.1 Brevibacillus sp. NRS-1366
ACAGCTTCTCAACCAGCATGAAGAGACGATTGCAAATTATACGTCACAGGATACGGATTGGAGCATGACACTCGAGCAGCTGCGTCAAGAACTCGAAATCTCTAAGCAAACAGAAGCCCATTTGAACGAAACGCTGGAAGAGCTCCACCGGCAACTGGAGACCTACTCACAAAAAGAAACAGGATATGCCCAGCTTCTCAGGCAGCATGAAGAGACGATTGCAAATTATGCGTCACAGGATACGGAATGGAGCATGACACTCGAGCAGCTGCGTCAAGAACTCGAAAGCTCTAAGCAAACAGAAGCCCATTTGAACGAAACGCTGGAAGAGCTCCACCGGCAACTGGAGACCTACTCACAAAAAGAAACGGAATATTCCCAGCTTCTCAGGCAGCATGTAGAGACGATTGCAAATTATGCGTCACAGGATACGGAATGGAGCATGACACTCGAGCAGCTGCGTCAAGAACTCGAAAGCTCTAAGCAAACAGAAGCCCGTTTGAACGAAACGCTGGAAGAGCTCCACCGGCAACTGGCGACCTACTCACAAAAAGAAACAGAATACGAACAGCTCCACGGGCAACATGTCGAGAATATCGCTCACTATCAAGCCCAATTATCGGAAACGAATGAATCCCTCACTCTGATCAACCAACAGTTGGAAGAATCCCGTCAAAAGGAATTGGAATGGAATGAAACAGTTGCACTTCTGAACCGGCGTCTGGAAGAAGTTTCACACACGGAAGACCAATGGAACGAAAAACTGGAAGAGCTTACCGGACAATTGGAACGTGCAAAACAAAAAGAAGCCAGACTTAATCATCTTCTCAAGAATCAAGAAGAAACCATCGCTAATTTTCAGGAGCTGGAGTTGGAATGGAACCAAACCTACGAACGGTTGAATCGCCAGCTCAAGGACTCCCGCCATACAGAAAACCGCTGGAGTGAAACGATCGAAGAGCTGAACCAACAACTTGAGGAGTACCGTCAGAAAGTAACGAAATCCGAGCAGCTTCTTAAAGAGCGCGAAGAGACCATTATCCGTTACCAAGAGCAGGAAGCTGAATGGAAACTCGCTATCGAACGAGCAAAGGAGGGAATGGAGGCACAGGACTCCATTTCCGAACTGGAAATCGGGTTTCAAAAGCTGCTGGAGGAAAAAGACGAGGTCATTGGGCAGTATCAGATTCAGGAAGCAACCTGGAAGAAAACGTACGAAGGCCTGAATCGAACGATTAAAGAATATCAAGAAAAAGAAGAGAAGTACAAACAGGCCATACTGGATTTTACCTCAAAAGAAAACCGAAGCAGGTTGGGATATGAGCAAACTAGAGGGGCACAAGCGCAAAGACCCGCAAGTTCCCCCCCTGTCGTACGATTGCCATCAAATGCCCACACCACCTTTTTTAAACCTCATCATGCCCCACAATCCAGCACGTTTAATCCTTTTCAAAACGGTCTGAAGTAACCACAAACCTAGATCTGGATTCTTCCAAAATGATATTCCAATCTTCCACCTCAGACGAATGTGCAGCAGCCGTTCCCTCTGAAAAGGATGAAGAATACAACATAATATATATCCAGCGAAAGGAAGGGATTACAATGACACCTGAAGAAATTCGCAGATTATACCAGCAACGTCAAATGAGACCAGTTAGAAATCACCAACCCAATCCTCAAATGAGCCAAACATCCGTCCCAAGGGCTTCGCAAAACCCATCCAACACCAGTGTTCGTATCGTCAACCCCCTCCCAAACTCCAGATCTACGGGTGGCTGCTGCGGGAGACGGCGCAGTCAGGGTTAGTCCATTGGAAATCGCTCTTCCGATAAGCAGGATCGTATGGCGTGAAATGCTCAACCATTGTTTAACGGAACAGCCATTTGAAGCTTGCGGACTTCTTTCGGGAAGATATGGGCGTGTGGAAACCCTATGGAGAATGGTAAATATGGATCGAAGTCCTGATTCCTTTAGCATGGATTCAAGACAAATCCAACAAGTATTCCAGATAATCAGCAATCGAGGGGAACAGTTAGTGGGAATCTATCACTCCCATCCGACTGCTCCCCCCTATCCATCTAGCGAAGATATTGCATACTCATCTTACACAGATGTAGCCTACCTGATCCTGTCGCTCGCAGGACCCAAGCCCGCCCTTGGATGTTTCCACATTAAGGGCATGCATGCCTTGCCTCGTAGTTTTGTTCTGTTTTAGCCAGGTCAACAAAGCGGGAGCCACTACTCCTGCTTTTGTTTTTTCTCCAACTCCAGCCACTCCGTTTTCTCCCAGCTGACAAATTCATCCTCCCACATCACATGGCATCGATCCTCCTCGATACGGATGACGATACCACTGACCCCATCCTTTAAAAATACGACCATATCGCCAACCTGTATCATACCGCATCGCGTCCCTTTAACCGAGTCTGAAGATGATTCCATGACCGCCTTTCGGGTACTCCCACTTGATGTTTTCATAGGGACACCCGATGCGGCAGCTTCCGCATTCGTGACAGCCTTCGTATCCAACATGCATCCGCACCTCTTCCCACTTGTATACTTCTGCTGGACAGAAAATGGTGCAGAGCTTATCCGGGCATTGCGTCGCACATACATCAGCGCTCAAAACATGCAGGTGGGACTGCGTATCCGCTTTGAAGCGTACGAGATACTGCTTTTCTTCGATCGACTGGCCTTTGGGGATCTCCGACATTACTTCATCACCCTCCATGCATTCATCAGATCGCGCGCCATTTTCCATTTTTCCTTGGCTGTACCGAGATCACGCCAGATTTTTTTCTGCTTGCTCCACTTCGAGCTTCCATCCACCGTAAACATCTGGCTCGCTGCCTTGTTCATCAGAGGGATATACTGTTCAAAATATTGCGGGTATTTTTCAAAATGATGAGTAGCGTCCTTGTATTTTTTTAGATCCTGCCCAACGAAGCTATTCAACAGATTCGTCCGGTATGAATCGAGCATTTTTTCCGAGAAATCCTCAGCCTCACGTGCCTTTATGATCGTTTCGGCAGCCATTACCCCGGAGGCCATAGCCATATTGGATCCTTCCCTGTGAATCGCATTGACTAACTGCGCAGCGTCACCGATGACCATCACACCATTGCCAACGACTTTTGGCATGGAGCGGTATCCACCCTCTGGAATCAGGTGTGCCAAATATTCCTGCTGTTCACACCCTTGAATATAAGGGCGAATCATGGGATGGTTTTTTACATAATCCAAGAGATCATACGGCTTGATCTTGTTCTTAATCAATCCTGATAACATCGTGCCTACACCGATGTTCAGACTATCCTTGTTCGTATAAAGCCAGGCCGTACCCAGGATGCCTTTGGTAGAATCACCGAAAATTTCGATCGTACAACCGTGATCGCCTTCTAGATTGAAGCGATCCTCTATGATTTTCCGATCCAGCTTGAGCACTTCCATGACAGCAAGCGCTACCTCATCAGGGCGAAACTCCTTGTGGAAGCCAAGCGATTTGGCTAAAAGCGAATTGACACCATCCGCCAAGACCACCACATCGGCATATACATCGCCATCTGGACGGTCTGTTCGAATTCCTACAACTTTCCCATTTTCCTGGATGCATTCCAGTGCGACCGTTTCGTTGAGCAAAAGAGCCCCTTCCTGTACAGCCTTATCCGCGAACCATTGATCGAACTTGGCTCGCAGCACAGTAAAGTTGTTATATGGCTCCTGCGCCCACTCCATCCCTTTGTAACTGAAATTAACAGCGGAATCCTTATCCAGCATCATGAACCTTTGCTCGACAATTGGCCGTTCTACAGGAGCCTCCTTGTAAAATCCAGGGATGATGTCTTCTAGTGTCTTGCGGTACAAAACACCTCCCATTACGTTTTTAGACCCGGGATACTCTCCTCTTTCCATCAATAGGACATTCACACCCGCTTTTGCCAAAGTGTATGCGCATGCCGTACCAGCCGGTCCTGCTCCGACTACGATTACGTCAAATTTTTCAGCCATATGAAACCTCCTTCTTCAGCTCCTCATGGAACGCTTCCATTAGCAATGGGACGATTTCAAAGGCATCTCCAACAATTCCAAAATGGCTGGATTGGAAAATGAGAGCGTCGGGGTCCTTGTTGATGGCAATGATCAAGCCGGAATTGCGCATTCCGACCAAGTGCTGAATCGCACCTGAAATACCGATGGCAAAGTAAATTTTCGGTGTTACCGTTACCCCTGTCTGCCCTACTTGATGCTCATGGTCAATCCACCCTGCTTCCACCGCGTCTCTGCTCGCCCCAACCGTGGCACCAATTTTTGCTGCAAAGCGATGAATGAGTTCAAAGCCTTCTTTGCTGCCCAACCCTTTCCCACCAGCCACGATCACGTCTGCTTCATCCAGTCGTACTTTTTCTCGTGTTTCACGAACGATTTTCAATACTTTGGTACGGATATCGTCCTCATGCAGCGCAATATGCTCCTCAATGATTTCGCCGGTGCGTGTATAGTCTGGTTCCAGCGCTTTCATTACTTTTGGACGTACTGTCGCCATTTGCGGTCTATGTTTCTTGCAAAGAATAGTCGCCATAATATTCCCGCCAAAAGCAGGACGGCTCGCTTCGAGCAATCCCGTTTCTGCATTCACATCGAGCATCGTCGTATCTGCCGTAAGTCCGGTCTCCAGATCTGTCGCCACTGCACTCGCCAGGTCTTTTCCCGTCGAAGTCGCTCCGTACAAAATAATCTCGGGCTTGTGCTTTTCCACACACTCGATGACGGCACGCATGTAGGATTCTGTTCGGTAATCGCTAAAGATCCGATTGTCGTACACATAAATCTGGTCAGCACCATACGGAAAAACCGTTTCAGCGAGCTCTCGTACCCCGTCACCAATCAGCAATCCTGCGAGTGGTACGCCCCGTTTATCGGCCATCTGACGCCCTGCACCTAAGAGCTCAAGGGAAACGGGGGCGATCTGATTGTCTCGCACCTCTACGTATACCCATATGCCCCTATACTCATCCAGATTCATACTTACCCTCCTTAACCTGACCCGCCAGAAGTTTCCTCACTTCTAAAGTGGTGGATGACTGACAGACAATGTTATGTTAAAATGGGAATATACGTTCTTATAGAGGTGTTTCCTGATGCAAATAACGTATCAATTCCGCCTTTATCCCACACCGGAACAAGTCGAAAAGATGAATAGGACCTTGGAACTGCTCCGGAGATTGTATAATGCTGCAAAGGAACAACGTGAAATTGCCTACAAGCAATTCGGACAAGCTGTATTCTATTCCATGCAACAAAGTGAACTGCCAGTACTAAAAACCGAATTTCCCTCTTACAAGGAAATCCATTCGCAAGTTATCCAGGACTGCCTGCGGCGGCTGGATGATGCGTTTCTGCGTTTTTTCCGCAGAGAAGCGGGGTACCCGCGGTTCAAGTCGAGAGACAAGTATCTTTCATTTACCTATCCGCAGCATGGTACCATCAAAAAAACATTTGCCGAAGAAGGCTACATTTATCTCTCCAAAATCGGTCATGTCAAAATGAATGCCCACCGTAACTTTGACCGCGCTAAAGTGACTCAGATTAACGTCAAACGTTATGCCGACAAATGGATGACCAATATTCAAGTAAAAGTGGAGGAGACTGAAACGGTTTCCAGACCTGAAAAGGTTGTTGGTATCGATCTCGGACTAAGTTCATTTGCGACTCTTTCCAATGAAACCATCATCAATACCCCACGCTACCTGCGGAAAGCGGAAAAAAGGTTGAAACGTTATCAAAGACGACATTCCCGCAAGCAGAAAGCCTCTTCCAACCGGGAAAAATCCAGACAAAAAGTAGCAAAAGCGTATCAACAAGTGGCACGACAACGAAGGGACTTTTTACATAAACAATCTTCTCTTATCGTCCGTGATCATGACCTGATTGCAGTGGAACAACTGAAAATCAAGAACATGTTGCGAAACCGCCGTTTGGCTAAAAGTATTTTCGATGCAGGTTGGAGTCAATTTATTACTTATCTATCATACAAAGCCAAACGACAAGGAAAGCGATTCGTAAAAGTGCCTGCACACGGCACATCGCAGATCTGTCTGTGTGGTGCAGATGTACCCAAAACATTATCTGTACGGATACATGAATGCCTAACTTGTGGAATTATTCAGGACAGGGATTTAGTGTCAGCGAAAGTTATTCTGCAACGTGCCATGAGTTTAATTGCTTGATTCAAGATTGACCGTAGGGAGGGTTTGCCCCGAACGGGATGCCTTTGGTATCAAACGCTTGTGGAGATCATGTAAGACCTTTTTCTAGCGAAAGGCAACGGTCGTCGAAGCAAGAAGCCCCCGCTGTTAAAGGCGGTGGGAACATTCACCCCGAAACAATCCCTGTTTCTCGTGTAAAATGTCCATCAGGCGTGCCACCTGCTCTTGGGAAGATCCCTCCAGCATCTCGCCTCCCTTTGGCTTTTCCGGGGGCCAGACTTTGGCCACGATGGTAGGAGAGCCCTTTAGCCCGAGCAGCGTCCGATCGATATCGCCCAGATCGTTCACAGACCAGATGACAGGATCGTAGCGAGCAGCTCGCAGCATGTTTGGCAACGGCGAGTAAGGAACCTCGTTAATTTCTTTCTCTACAGAAAACAGACACGGCAGGGTAGACTGGATGACCTCATATCCATCCTCTAGCTTGCGGTGAACAATGGCATAGCCTTGCTCTTTGTTTACCTCCACCACTTTTTTCACACTGGTCAGTGGCGGAATATCCAATCTTCTGGCAATTCCAGGCCCAACCTGCCCTGTATCACCGTCAATGGTCATCTTTCCACAGATGATTAGATCAACCGGCTGTGTTTCGGCGATTTTCTCAATCGCCTTTGTAATGGCATAGCTGGTAGCTAATGTATCCGCTCCGGCAAAGGCCCGGTCTGTGACCAAATATCCAGCGTCAGCCCCAATCTCTACGCATTTGCGGATTGCTTTTACTGCTGGAGGAGGTCCCATCGTAACAACAGAAACAACCCCGCCGTAACGCTGCTTTAGACGGACGGCCTCCTCTACTGCATGTGCATCATATGGATTGAGGATGGCGGGTGCGCTGGAACGGTCCATCGTATTGGTTTTGGGATTCATCTTGATGATCTTGGTATCCGGCACCTGTTTGATACAAGCAACTATATGCAGCATGAATCATCCCCCTTTGACTGCCGGGCGCGTGATTGATGATCCTTAAGATCCTGTTCAAAAAGGAGGACAAACAGAGCCGAGAAGTTCAAGGCGCGGCAGGCCCGAGCAGCGCAGCGTAGGTGAGTCTACGTGAGCAGCGGAGGGGCAACGCAACGCGGAAATTCGACAGCTATGTTTCCCGGACTTTTTGAACTTCCTAAAGGCAAAAGGTTGTCTCTTTTTCGCGCAATACTTCGGGCAGCATGTCATTCATTGTTATAACCTATTGCATAACGTGCTGGCTTAGACCAATACGCTCATTCCTTTTTCCACTGCCCTGGCAAGCCACCGCTGGTTTTTCCATTTCTTACTCTTGTTCTTCTCTGCTCCCCATCTCTTGCTCTGGAGAAGCCTTCCCTTTTTTGCGGATTACGGCTACACCCAATAATAACAAGGGAAGAAACACCCCAAATGTAGCCACAAACAGTAACCACGTATGCTTATTATATTCCTCTGAATGCAATACATTAGGATGGACGATCATCGAAAGTACGATCATGATGATCCCCATCGGGAGAACCAGAAACCGATATTCTTTCAAATTCAACGTTTGCGCAAGACCTACAACAGCGGCGTAAAAGTAAAACGACACCTTGAAAAAAATCGAAATAAACCACATTACTGCCATAACGATCTCGATGCGTGTAAAAATTTTGCCAACGTTGATTTTTTTGGCTAACGCGTAGCTTGGATACGTTTGTCTCGCAGTCGTATCAGGACCAAGAACGAGAATACTGAGTGCGATGATGATGATTAACACGATTCCGCCTATCAACATCCCCGAAAAAAAAGTTTTTTGCGCTGCCTTTGTCCGGTTTACAGAAACAGGAAAAACCATTAACAATACAACAATAGGAATAGAAAATACGCTTGAAAAATAGAAAGCTGCTCTGAGCAAAACTTTGAAGTCGGCTTCCAAAACAGGTTGTATTCTTTCAAGCTCGATTTGAGGAGAGACAAAAATAATTAAAATAAAAAAAAGGAAAATGAACAAAGGAAATAAGAGTTCTGCGGAACGAGCCAACGTTTCAATTCCAAGCTGGACTCCCATGATGATAACACACGCAAAAATGATGTTAATCGGTTCCATTGGCGTTTCCGGCATAATTTGAGTGGTCAAGAAATTACCGACAAAATATAACAATTCTGCGGCAGTGACAAGATTAAAAAAAACAAATGTAGTGGAAATCGCCTTGCCTACCCATTTTCCAAGCAGGTATTCATTCATTTCCACCAGGGTCATTGTCGGCAACAGATTGCCTAGCGTACTGTATAATCCTACTAGCAGCAAGCCCAGTGCCACACCGAGCACTGCCGCAATCCAGGCGTCTTGTTTTGCCTGAGCAGCAAGGCCTGAGGGAATGATTAAGATCGTCGTGCCAATCGAATATAAAGCTACTAGAATGCCAAATTGGCGAGCATTTATTTTGGCATCATGAATCATGTTTACCCCTCCCCTTTTATCCGTTTGGTGAGGTCAATTTGCAGTTTGTCTTCCTCCCGTTATTGTAAAACACCTTCTATGAACCTACTTACCGGCCTGTATATAAAATCGATCCAATCTAACGGATTTGGAAGCTTGACGTTCAAACTTTGAGCAATACTAATGCCCGCACCAAACAGAAGCAGAAACGAAAATACCCGCAGTTCCTTCATAAGACCTTTTTTTAAAAGGGAGGGTACTTCGAGCTTGATGATGACTGCAATTGCTGCCAGGATTCCCAAGACTACAACCATAGCAATTTTACTCCTTGATATTATTTAGAAAGGAATCTCCAATCGTTCCCAGTCGTCTGATTTTGACATCTATCTTGAAATGAACGGGTAATTCCTGAAATTGTTTGCTCCAATCTTTCTTGATTTTCTTCCAATATTTTGGGTCAGCCCGATGAATCGCCTCGCCGAAACCAAAGACATCGCTTTGCCATTTCTTTGCCTTGCGTAATGCACGCTCAGCATTGGTTTGCATTACCTGTTCCACTTCTTGTTCCAAACCGTATAACGTTTTGACTTTTTGGAGATCGAGCTCACATTCGACATCCGCTACATTTGCTTCTGTAAGAATGGTAACCTCGACTTCCGGTTTTCCGTTTTTTACCTTTCCTTTGACTTTTGTTTTCGAGCGCATCACCTCAATCCCGACTGTTCCGCCTTTCGGACAAGCTACTTCAATCACGGTACTGTCCAATCTGTTTGTCAGGCTGCTGAATCCTTTGCTTTCGTCCTCGTTCAACCAGCCAACCAGTTTATCTCTTTTAAAGACGGCAATCCCCCAATACTGCAAATTGACAGGAGCGTCAACCACAACGACATTGTTCTTTCCCTTGGCTCTTTCCGGATCGCCTTGAAAGCGTATGCCGGTCAACACCGCATGTTTGCCCTCGGTTACCATATCGGTGATCAGTTCATCCAATTGGATGGATACCGTTGGCGCCCAAGCTTTCTCCGATACTTCAAGGGAAGTGAACATTTTGGTTGCCGGGATTTTTTCCAGTGGGGTTAGGATGTTCAAGATTTCTTTGGCTTTCAACCCTTTGGAAACGACAATGTAGAAATCTGTGCGAAGTTCCTGATCTCGAGAAAAAAGATCCAGCGTTTTTCCGATCCCTTCCTTTGCCAACTCTTCGCCTATCACGAAAATACGGAGATGAGAAAAATAAAGCTTCCTGGGAGTAACTGTGGTCATTTTTCGGATGGCCTCAAACATCGTATCGCCCGTCTCATTATACATCGTGACGGGTGAACGACCGCTGTCCCCTTTCCTTTTGGCCACTTCTCCTGGGTCCACAACTTGAACGGAAAGATAGTATTTTTTACCAACCTTATCGATACCGATTGCCGTTACAATGGCGAGATCATTCAATTCCCTGCGGCTCCAGCAGCCTGTTGTGAACAGCAATAGAGCAAGTAACACGAAGAACAGGGCTGCATTACGAATCACAGCTACACTTCCTTTCCGCTTGAACGTGTTTTCGCCGCTTTATCGCCGCGATTCCGGTTTTTTGGTCGGCGTAAATTTTTGGCGCTTCACGTTCTTCTGGCTGATTAAACGAGGACGGGAAAGCATGGCCCACTGGGGCAGCCTGATGATTGCATCCTTCTGATCACTCATGTTCATGGGTGCAAAAGGACTCATGTAAGGAATCCCGAACGAACGCAGACTGCACAAATGCAGCACGATGGCAATAACCCCAACGATAATCCCGAATAACCCGAAGGTCGCGGCAAGAATAATGAACGGAAAACGCAGCATTCGGAAGGAATTAGCCAGGCTGTACGATGGGAAAACAAATCCTGCAATCGCTGTTGTGGAAACGACAATGACCATCGCAGCCGAAATGATCCCCGCCTCTACCGCTGCTTGTCCGATGACGAGTGTACCTACGATGGACACCGCGGGCCCAATCGTTCGCGGCATGCGCAGACCCGCTTCCCGCAGAATTTCAAAAGCGACCTCCATCATAATCGCTTCAATAAAGGCCGGGAACGGAATGCCTTCCCGTTGAGCGGCCAAGCTGACAAGCAATTGCGTCGGCAGCATTTCCTGATGAAACGTCGTGATCGCCACATACATCGACGGACCGAACAGGGCGATCGCAACCCCGATGTAGCGTAGAAGACGAACGAGACTGGCGACATCCGCTCGGTGATAATAATCCTCTGCTGCATGCAGAAAAGATACAAAGAGTGCAGGGACGACGAGAACGAACGGGGTTCCATCGACCAGTATCGCCACTTTCCCCTCCAGCAGTTCGGCAGCGATTACATCCGGCCGTTCCGTATTGTAGATGGTTGGAAACGGCGTATACGCTTCGTCTTGAATCAATTCCTCGATATAACCACTTTCCAGAATGCCGTCAATGTCGATCCGATCGAGACGCGCCCGAACCTCATTCACCACTTTTTCATTCGCAATTCCTTTGATGAACATGACGGCGACATCGGTCTTGGTCACGCGTCCAATTTGTTTTGTTTCCAGCCATAGATTCGGATCTTTGATTTTACGCCGGATCAAGGCAGTATTCGTCCGCAGCGTTTCCGAGAACGCTTCTCTTGGTCCGCGTACGACAGATTCCGCGGAGGGCTCGGTCACACCTCGGTCTTTCCACCCCCGTGTACTTGCCGCAAATCCTTGTGTATACCCGTCGAGGATGATAATTGCCTCACCAGACAAAAGCGAGACGTACAAGGTTTCAAAGTCGTCAATCTCCTTGATGTCACCGATTGGTAGGGCATATTCCTTCAGAGCCTGGAAAGCGTCTTGGGCGGAAGAAATCAATGGCTCCGCCTGTGTAATCCGCGTATCCAGTGCGAGCGTCTCCAAGATGAAGTCAATGATGACACTTTTATCTGCCAAGCCGTCGGTATACATAATTCCCACCGACTGGCCGCCCGTTTTCCCGATCCGCACTTCGCGAATGATAATGTCGGTGCTGTTGCCAAGATCGCTTTTGATTTTTTGTATATTTTGCTGAAGACTTGACAGCAATGGCTGCACATCGACTGGATCAACAGTCGAGCGAACTGCTGACACGGAGCGGTTCCAAAAGTCCTTAAATTTCATTGAGATCTCCCTTGGCTATGCATTGCAAATCTTGTCATTCAGTATTGTCGTTATGCGAGTGGTTTAGACATCCATGACGATGGGGTTACTTCTTGTGGAAAAAACAAAAACAGGCAGTCGAGGCCTACGCTCAACTACCTGTTTCACTCTTTCTCCCTATTTGCTCGATCCTTTGACCGTACTCTGCACGGTACTGTGTCGGTGTCTGCCCCGTCAGCTTATGAAACACCTGGGCAAAGTAAGCACTTGTGCGAAAGCCAACCTGCATGGCAATATCCGTCACACTGTTTGAGGTTTCCGTCAGCAGCCTTTTCGCCGCCTCTACCCGCTTTTGGCTCAAATACTGGCTTGGTGAACAGCTCTTCAGCCTTGTAAAAGAACGCTGCATGTAATACGGGCTGACAAATAAGCGAGAAGCGATTTCAGTTAGGTTCAGCGGCTCCTGATAGCACTCGTCAATGAGCCGTTCTACGCGTAACGCCAGCTCCTCATCCGGTGGTCGCCACTGCACCGACTGCGGCTGGCATCTCTTGCAAGGACGCAAACCTATCTTCTCTGCTTCTTCGGTCGTAGCGAAGAGACGAATGTTTTCCTGCTTTGGCACCCGGGATTTGCAGGATGGACGGCAAAAAATCCCTGTTGTCAACACACCGTACCAAAATCGTCCGTCATAAGAATCATCACACGAAACAATAGCCTGCCAGTGTTCTTCATTCATTTGCCATCCTCCCTTTCACTTTTTCTTCCCTTAGTATATCTTACGTTAACTCCCATACGTAAGCGCCATGGAATGGAAGAGCAACATTTTCGAAAAAATGGGAGAGCAAGATCTGGAAAGACGGCAATTGGCGCCATCCCCTATGCTAACACGTGTCAAATATCCAACATGACAGGGAGGAGCACACGATGTCCCAGAAACAAGAAAATATGTTGCGCCACAAAGATTTTCGAACATTTTGGCTTAGTCATACAGCCACTCAATTCGGTACTCAGGTAGCTTTGCTGGGACTGCCCTTGGTGGCGTCGCTCACTCTTGCTGCTACTCCGCTCCAGATGGGCGTTCTTGGCGCTCTGGAATATGCACCATTCCTATTGATCGGCTTGTTCGCTGGCGTCTGGGTAGACCGAGCTCGCAGACGTCCCGTTTTATTCGTCTCTAATATGTGTAGGGCTCTGCTACTGGTGCTGATCCCCATCGTCTCCTTTATCGGTATCCTGCGCATGGAATGGCTTTATGCGATTGCTTTTCTGACCGGAGTCTGCACCGTCTTTTTTGACATCGCCTATCAATCCTATCTGCCCACACTAGTCAATCGAGAGAGAATCGTCGGCACAAACAGCTTGCTAGAGGGCAGCCGCTCCGCCGCACAAATGGCTGGGCCTGGACTATCAGGAGCAATCATCCAACTGGTTACAGCACCTGTGGCGATGTTGGTTACGTCACTCTCCTTTTTTCTTTCTGCCCTTTCCTTGTGCTTCATAAAAAAAGAAGAGATCGTCCCTGTGCGTCCAGACAGATCCCGAAGTCTTTGGCAAGATATCCGCGAGGGATTGCATCTCTCCTTTACCGATCCGTTGCTTTTTGGCGTCATTCGGTGTTCGGCGATCTTCAACTTTTCTTGGAATGTGATGTTTAGCATATATGTCCTGTATGCCATCTCATTGCTTCAAATTTCTTCCGGTTGGCTTGGATTGGTCTATGGAGGTATGGGAGCCGGATTTTTCCTGGGAGCCCTGCTCGTACATAAAGCGATCCGGCGGTTCGGGATGGGACCGGTCATAGTCGGTTCAGCCATGATTGCTTCTTGTGGGGGACCCTTTGCCCCACTCGCTACCGGGACTGGTGGATCGGCAGCGCTTGTTTTGATGAGCGGTCAGTTTTTCTTCGGCCTCGGCATGTCCATGTGGAGTATTAGTACCCTCAGTCTGCGGCAGACAATCGTACCTACTCAGTTGCAGGGGCGGGTCAATGCCACTGTCCGTTTCGTTGCCTGGGGAGCGTATCCACTCGGCTCGCTTGCCGGCGGTGTAATCGGCGACATATTTGGAATGCGGATCGCCTTGCTTGCAGGCTCTATTGGATTGATTATCGCAGCTGCGACTTTATTCTTTACGCCTTTTTTAAAAAGAAAGGAAAAGACCATGAAGGAGTTTCACAGCGCCTAACCGAGCGTCAGACCAGATCCACCGTGCTAGCTCTAATTCCCTGCCACCATCTCCAATATGTTGCAAAAACCAAGTATAATGGGTACCATCAAAGTGATCGTGATTACTTGGAGGATTTTATGCTGCAGTCATTCGGTTTTTCCCTCTATGAGAGTAAAGTATACGAAGCACTGGCTTCGAGCGGTGAACCTCTGGATGCCGCTATGGTGGTGAAACACTCTGGTGTTCCCAAAGCCAAAATTTATGAAGTTCTGAACCGCCTCGTAGAAAAAGGGATGGTTCTTGATACAATCTCAGAAAAGAAAAAAAGGTATACCGCTCTTCCATTGACGAGTCTGGTGGAAAAATTGACGCAACAGTTTCAAGCTGATGTCAAACAATTGACGACTTCCCTCTCACATAAGACTGTGCGTGATGATCGTGTCTGGAGCTTGAAAGTGGACGCATCCATTCGGGCGGAGTGCAAGCAGTTGATTCAAAGGGCAACCCGCTCCATTCGGATATCCGCCTGGGAAGATGATTTTCAAGCATTTTTGCCGTTATTGGAGGAAAAGGAGCAAAGTGGCGTAGAGGTAGAAGCACTCATTATCGGGCAAAACCATACAAATTTGTCTCGCGTCCACTCCTTTGTCCCAGCAAAGGAACACAAAGAATTAGAACGATTCCAACTGATCGTGGCCGACCAGGAAGAAATGATTTTTGCAGGCGAGGAGGACAGCGGTTGGCAGGCTATCAAAACTCGTGCCCAGCCTTTTGTCAAATTTTTTGCTGACTTCTTTTACCACGATGTCGCGCTTAGCCGCATTACACAGAAGCACTTCGATCTGCTGTTTGACGATGATGAGATCCGCAGCATGTTGATCCGTCTACGCTATTAAAACAGCTTTTTGGCTCTGCATATTTCCACTCGATCCTTTTTTGAGGGGTTGCCTGTAAGTTGAAGTGCTATAATGAATAAGATTCAAGATGTCATTCAGTCCACGATAGGGAAGGAGAAACATCGATGAACACGAAGCAATTAGACCGAATCCAAACAGGAAAAGGCTTCATAGCGGCCTTGGACCAAAGCGGCGGAAGTACGCCTAAGGCTTTGCTGCAGTATGGTATTACGGAAAACAGCTATTCCAATGAAGAAGAGATGTATGCCTTAGTGCACGAGATGAGGACGCGTATTATCAAGAGCTCCGCGTTTGATTCCCGGTTCATTTTGGGTGCGATTTTATTCGAGAACACAATGGATCGATCCGTTGACGGACAATTTACTGCTGATTATCTTTGGGAGCAGAAAGGCATCGTACCTTTTTTAAAAGTAGATAAAGGGCTTGCCGACCTTAAAGACGGGGTTCAGCTCATGAAGCCCATTTCCGGTCTAGACGACCTTCTGAAGCGGGCAGCTGATCGAAACATCTTTGGGACGAAAATGCGCTCAGTTATTAAGGAAGCCAATGCTGTCGGAATCAAAAAAGTGGTAGAGCAACAATTTGCCATCGGAAATCAAATCATGGAGCTGGGGCTTGTTCCGATTATCGAGCCGGAAGTCGATATTCACAGCGCGGATAAGGCAACGTCGGAAAAACGATTAAAAGATGAGATTTTCGAACAGTTAGCAGCCCTTAGCAAGGACGCAAAAGTCATGCTAAAGCTCTCTATACCGACGGAAGACAATTTCTACAGTGATTTGATAGATGATCCGCATGTTTTACGGGTGGTGGTTTTGTCAGGCGGCTATACACAAACGGAAGCAAATGAAAAGCTGGCTCGTAATCATGGATTGATCGCCAGCTTCTCACGTGCATTGTCTGAGGGACTAAACGTGGGGCAAACCGAAGAGGAATTCAATGCGATGTTGTCCAAATCCATTCAGGACATTTATGAAGCCTCCATCAAATAAGGGAATTCACTTGGTCGTCATCCAAGCGAAACCAACGGGTTACATTACGACTCCGAACTTTTACATCGTTCGGGGTCGTTTCCTGTTTGGTGGCAAAGTCCAGTCACCAATTGACTTAATCACTGCCAGTGTGACTCGCTGGTCTCTTGCTTGAGCCCTTTTTTTGTACAAACATCAATTTCTAGTTGCACAATCACAAAAAGGTTACTATCATGGTAGTAACCTTTTTGTGAGAGGAGCTTTTGTTTTGAACCCACGTGTTTTCATTCTGGCGATTGCTACCTTTGTCGTTGGAACGGTAGAGCTGATAATCGGTGGTACTCTTGACCTGATTGCTCAGGATCTGCAGGTTTCCATCAGCTCCGCCGGACAACTGATCACTATTTTTTCACTCGCCTTTGCCATTTCTGCTCCGATCCTGCTGCATATGACCAGACGAATGGAGCGCAAGTCGTTGTATTTATATACGCTGGCCATCTTTTTCCTCAGCAATGTGCTTGCTGCCATAAGCCCTACCTATTCCATACTCATGGTGGCACGCATCCTTTCTGCCGCTAGCAGCTCATTATTAGTGGTTTTATCCATTACCATCGCAGCCAGCATTGTTGATCCTGCGTACCGCGGCCGAGCGATCGGGATTATCTTCATGGGAATCAGCGGCTCTCTTGTACTCGGTGTACCTGTAGGGCTTGCACTGGGAAATGCTTTTGGGTGGCGTGCACCGTTTTGGTTGATCGCAGGACTAAGCATTTTGTCCATACTTTGCCTGCTTTTTTTCCTGCCAAAGGTCGAGACCCCGGCTCCCGTTCCGCTGCGCGAACAATTCGCTATCCTTAAAGATAAAAAGATTGTCGGTGCCTTGTTCACCTCCCTCTTCATGCTGACTGGACACCTGACCTTGTACGCCTATTTCACTCCTTATTTGAAATCAACAATGGGCGTGGAAGCAAACACACTGGGCCTCATTTACTTCTTGTTTGGATTGGCAGCCGTCGCTGGTGGTGGCGCTGGCGGTTGGTTTGCTGACAAATGGGGGGCTGTGAAAGCCATTCTCCTCATCGTTCCAATTTTTGCTATTGTAATGAGTGCATTACCTTTTGCTACGAATTCACTTCCCGTGTTCCTCGTTATGATGGTGATTTGGAGTGCGCTGAGCTGGGCGATTTCCCCTGCCCAACAGCATTATTTGATTCGCTCTTCCCCTGCTGCCCCTGACATTCCGTTGGGACTTAATACATCTGCCCTGCATCTGGGGATTGCTTTTGGCTCAATCGCAGGCGGCATGGTGATCGAACAATCTTCGGTGATCTACACACCTTGGGTGGGCGCTATGTTTGTCCTTTTGTCCTTTGGCTGTGCTATTTTTTCCATTACACGTCCGATCAGGCAGGGCGCCGAAGCAACGAGACAAGCGGTTTCTAACCAAACTGCCTAGAAGAACTCTTGCAAATATTTTGATCAAAACAGCAAAAAAAGCCGTTCGCTGACGGCTTTTTTTCGTTCTCAAGTGAAGAAAGACGATCGATTCCCAGGCTTACTTGACAGGCTAGTGTACAGTAAACCGTGTCACTTTGTGATTGGACTTCATTTCAATAGTGCCTCTGTGCTTGTGGACCACGTCTTGTACGATATATAGACCAGTACCTCGCGCCGTATTATCTGTCGCTTCCTATGGCGTATAGCCATTCACGAAGAGCTGTTAGCCTCTCCGCTTTTTCGAAAATGCCGAGGATTTTTAATGACCGTCTCGTTGGAAAGAACTGCAAATGCTTTCGGCCCCACATCAATGCCAACGGCTGATTGAATGGTTGGTACTGCTTTAGTATCCGGCACTTTCACACTGATATTGATCATCCACTGGTCAGCATATCGCTTGACATTGATTTGCGTAACGTGGAATGGTCAAACTCCCGATGAGCATTCATCGTAACGAAGCCGATCTTGGATAGGTACACACACTCTTCTTTGGCAAATGTTTTTGCTACCGCACCCGGCTGTGTTCCTGTTCTGGCGTGGGATAAAGCCGAAACTGATAGGTGATTTGCACAGGTTAAAATAGGACGCTGCTACGCTTATACAGGTCATGATTAAAAAAAGAATGCCTGATATCAAGAGGATGATGAGCACTCTCGGATTCTTAAAAGAAGTGGTAGCCATGTTCTCTCCAACAACATCCGACGTATATCGACTCTATCCATACCATTCTAGTCGATTTCTTTTGATAATATCTACTTTCCTTCCTTTCTAAAGATCACGACCAGCATAGATCAGGAAAACATAGATTGAAATATCATTTGGAATATTTTTATAATGAATGGAGTCGAATTATCAATTTCTTACCAGTTGAAAGGAGTGGGTTCCATGCAAGAAAAACTGTTTGCCAGATTGCAGGAGATTTATCCCGAGCTGGTTCAATTCAGACGTGACCTGCATATGTACCCGGAGCTTTCCTTTAAAGAGGAAAACACAGCGAAAAAAGTGGCTGACAAACTGACCTCGCTGGGTATCGAGGTGCGCACAGGCGTAGGGGGCATGGGAGTAGTTGGACTCCTCAAAGGAGGAAAACCGGGAAAAACCGTTGCGCTACGTGCCGACTTCGATGCATTGCCGATCCAAGATGAAAAAGAGGTCGAATACAAATCCCGCATCCCAGGTGTCATGCATGCATGCGGACATGATATTCATACGTCAGGCCTCTTAGGTGTCGCTCAAGTATTGAGTGAATTCAGAGATGAACTGCCAGGAAATGTCGTCTTCCTGCACCAATTTGCAGAAGAACTGCCTCCGGGCGGAGCGAAAGCCATGGTCGAGGCTGGTTGCCTCGATGGCGTAGATGTCGTATACGGTGCGCACGTTGCTTCCGATTTCCCCGTTGGCAAGGTAGGAATCGCAACTGGATTCGTCACTGCGGCTGCCGACAGCTTTGAGATCGTGCTGTACGGAAAAGGTGGTCATGGCGCGTATCCGCATACAGCGATCGACCCGATCGTACTCGGTAGCCAAGTGGTCATGAACCTGCAGCAGATTGCCAGCCGTCAAGTCGATCCACTGAAGCAAGTCGTTTTGTCCGTATGCTCTTTTGTCGGTGGCGGAGAAGCTTACAACGTGATTCCTGATCAAGTAAAATTGAAAGGAACCGTTCGTACCTATGATGAAGAGGTAAGAACGGCAGTCGAAGCGTCCCTGAAGCGGATTGTCGAAGCGAGCTGCCAGGCAGTTGGCGCTAGCTGTGAAGTGACTTACGAGCGTGGCTATCCTGCAACCTGGAACAATCCAGAAGAGACCGCACATGTAGAGGCAGAAGTTCTTCGCCTTTTTGGAGAAGACGGTCTTCTGCGTATCCCTCCTGGAATGGGTGGCGAAGATTTTGCCTACTACGCACAGGAGCGTCCCGCAACCTTCTTTATGGTAGGTGGCCGCAATCCGGATATCAACGCTACCTACCCTCACCATCATCCGAAATTCGATGTGGATGAGCGCTCCATGATTCAGACTGGCCAAGTATTTATTGCGGCATTGCTCGCCTATCAAGCGCGTCATCAATCATAGAAATAACGAAAAGGCAGGGATCACTTCCCCGCCTTTTTCTTTTTTAAAAGAGATTCATGCTGAGATACCGCTCTCCCGTATCCGGAGCAATGCATACGACTCGCTTGCCAGCACCTAACCGCTTGGCAATCGTAATAGCTGCAAACACCGAAGCGCCTGACGACGGCCCTACTAATATCCCTTCTAGTGCAGCCATTTTCCTCATGCTATCCAGGGCATCTTCATCTGCGATTTGCATGATTTCGTTATAGATGCTTGTATTGAGGATTTTAGGGATAAAGCCTGGACTTGTCCCAACCAGCTTATGCGGCCCCGGTTTTCCACCAGACAAGACCGGCGAGCCCTTGGGTTCGACGACAGCAATGTACAGCTCAGGCCATTTCTCACGCAAGGCTTCGCCTGTTCCCGTAATCGTTCCGCCCGTTCCTGCAGTAGCGACGAATGCATCCAGACGGCCATTTGTCTGCTCATAGATCTCTTTGGCAGTCGTGATCCGATGAATGTCCGGGTTGGCCTTGTTTTCGAATTGCTGAGGAATAAAGCTGCGCGGAATCTCTTTTTTCAGCTCCTCCGCTTTGGCAATTGCTCCAGGCATCCGCAATTCACTGGGGGTCAATACCACTTCGGCACCATACGCTTTCAATATATTGATTCTTTCTTTTGACATGTTGTCAGGCATGACCAGTATCGCTCGATAGCCTTTCGCAGCCGCATTCATCGCAAGCCCAATTCCTGTATTGCCACTCGTGGGCTCGATAATCGTATCTCCCGGTCGGATCAAGCCAGCCTGTTCAGCCGTCAGGATCAGATTGTAGGCAGCACGATCCTTTACACTTCCGGAGGGATTGAATTTTTCCAGCTTTACATACACTTCTGCCGCTCCGTCTGGAACCATCCGATTCAGTCGAACAAGCGGTGTGTTTCCGATTAATTCCGTTATATTTTGATAGACGCTCATCGTCATCCTCCTGGAAAACAAGTTCTTGTCTAAAAGCTGACCAAATTCTCAGTATTACAATAAGAATAATACAATTAACCGCTCCTGAAAACCCGAAAAGCGACTGGAACGAAGAAAGCTCACTTTCTCCATACGAATATGGAAACAAGTGAGCTCCTCTATTATTCCCTGTTCCTTTTAAAAAGCATGCTTCGTCTTTGTCTGGCTCACTACTCCTACTGCGTTCTGATAAAGCTTGTTTGCCGACTGTTTCAAGCTCGCTTGTTCTTTTTCAATGGCGGCCCTCCGCTGTTTTGCCTGTTCTACTGCCTGGGTCGCTTCTTTTATCGCCTGGTTCACTGCTTCTTCACGCTTTTGTGCGTCTGGAACACTGGCCTTGATTTCTTCCCATACAGCTTTACTATCGGCGATATCGGCCTCCAAAACAGCGATCAGATCAGTCATCCTCTTTTTCTTTTCTTGGATCGTGGCATCCATCGTATTCATTCCGTCGAGCAATACTTTCATGCTGCCCGCCGTTCCTTGCATGACTTCGTATTCGGTCTTTTTCAAGCCAGGTTGGGTAGCATACAACGTAATCTCGTCCAAAAGTCCTTGCAATTCTGTCACTTGTTCTTTATTGAAACGAGTCTCATCCTCAAATTGGATTTCATTCAAATACTTTGCACTCTCGATCAAGTCTGCTGCTAATTTCGTCGATCGCTCTACTTTTTTCGCAAATTCAACGCGTGCCGCTTCTTTTGCTCTGCGCTCGGCAACCTCTTTTTTCTTTACTTCCGCTTCCTCATTGACGCGGGTGGTCAAAGCTTGCAGCTTATTCTGATAGACCGCCATCTGACTTGCGAGAAGTTTGGTTCCATTTGTATCTGGCGTAGCGATAGGTCCCAGGAAAACCAGCTCGTCCGCGCTCACAGTGGCATTCATCTCTTGTCCACCTTCTGTCTGCGGCTTCAGATTCAATTTTCCTCCTTCTATCGTCCCTGAAAACTGGATCATACTATTTTTCAGCACAGGAATACTGTCTTCGGTCTCTACCTTTGTCTCCATGACCTCGACGTTCACGTTGTCTTGGTCCTGAGTTACCTTTGCATAAACAATTCGGTTTTCGTCCTCATACAAATACCCTTCCGCCAGTGAAAGCGGACTAAAAAAACGATAGCCTCCAAGCCCTAGTGCCACTACGACGATCAGCGCGATAACGATGATTGTGATTTTGTTTTTTCCCCGCATGTTGCGACCCCTTTACTTGCTAATTCTATGACAATTGGCCCGTTTGATTGCCAAAATGCCCCATAGTTTTTATCATACATGAACCACTGCGCGAAACCATATGAGTCAAAAGGCCAATTAATAGGAAAGAACTTCCCCACATGAAGAAGTTCGGTTTATGTTTCTATTTTAGCTCTTCAATCTGAACATTTTCTGCAACGATCTTCCACTTTTGTCAATGGAAAACCCAACAAGGCATGAAGCTCAAATCCTGTACCTGTAGGGTACACTTCATCGTGCCTTCTTGATAGACAAAAATACCCTACAACATCTGGGGGACGTCGTAGGGTATCACATTATTTCACGATTCCTGTTCTCAATTGAGTAACACCACATTCAAGATAGGCCTTTAAACAGGTCAGCATAAAAACCCAGCCTTCTTTATTATCAACTAATTTGCTTAGCAGAGCTTCGTCGTTTTCTTTGAATCCTTCTTCGTTCACTTCAATAATGGTACTTGCATGATCTAGCTCTTTCAGTGTAATCGTTACTTCATGCTCATCCTCATTTTCGCCCCACTGAAAGACGATCTTCCTGTTTACAACGATTTCCGTTACTCGAATATCTACGAGAGCATTGTATTCCTCATATTTCATTGTAATCGTCTTGCCTGCTTCCCATCTTTCAGAACTAGAAGTGAACCAAAAATTCCCGATTTTTACCGGGTCCACAAAGGCTTCGAATACATCATGAGTAGGTCTACCTATTCGAAATGTCGTCTGGTTGTTCATGCACAAAATCATCCTTTTTTTGATGGATCAAATATCGTTATTTGTGTCCTATTTTGGATACCTTATACTTGTTCAGGATGCTTATAAGCTCAAGAAAAACAGGCAGTTCCCGCGATGACTGCCCGTTTTCTTCGATGCTGCTGGTCTTCCTCTTCTCCGGTACCTTTTGATTCCCCTTATTGAATCGTTTGCAAATGCTCGTCGAGACGGTCCCATGTTTCTGTAATTCCTTGTTCCATCCCCATTTCCATTACCTTTTTGAGTGCTTCTGCGGAGGCGTACTTCGCTCGGCTGACCAGCTTCGTCTTACCTTCGTGCTCTTCAAAAATCATGGTAATATCCGAGCTGGGCATCCCTTCCGCTTCATTGCCTTCAGCATCCGAGAAGTAGTCGATATAGACAATCTTTTCTGCCTCTACTATTTCCTGGTAGACCGCTTTTCCCCATGATTCGAAGCCGTAAAAATCGCCTTGGTTCTCATCTATGCACTTCATGCAGTAGTGCCAAATGCCACCTGGTCTGAAGTCGACGTTGCAAACCGTAAGCGTCCAGCCGCGAGGTCCCCACCAGTTCTTCAAATGCTCTGCCTCTGAAAATGCTTTGAATACAAGCTCGCGCGGTGCATTGAAAATACGCTCCAATACCAGTTCTTGACCCTCTACCTTGGAAATCATTTTGCTCGACATTGATCATTCCTCCAGAAATTTAGTTTTGCTTTTTTTCATTTGACTGCAGTTTTTGCAGGTAAATCTCAAGATTGTCGAATCGTTCATCCCAAACTTTGCGGTAGGACTCAAGCCAAGAGTCCAGTGCCTGGAACGGCTCCAATCGAAGGATGTAGTTGCGGCGATTGGCTTCTGGCTGTACCTCGACCAATCCCGCCTCCAACAGGACCTTCAGATGCTTTGAAGCTTGCGGCTGACGGAGCCCCAGCCGATCCGCAATTTCCCCTACAGTCAGGGGACCGTTACGCAGGAGCTCCACGATGCGTAACCGATTGGGTTCAGCCAGTGCGCTAAATGTTGTTATATCCATGATGTCGATTGTTCCTTTTTTAAATCCCTTTTGAAGGAGGGGGCCTTTCCGGGTATTCTCCCTAAGTAAGTCATATCAAGCCAGCTCGTTTCATTTTGCTATTCCATACTTATATTCAAAATATACTTCACAACGAATATTCCCGTCAAGGAATATTTAAAAATAAATTCAACCGTGAACGGAAGATTTTTTTGACCTTCATTATGAATAGGTACCTACTTTTTCTAGATTCATCGTTTCATCCCCTTTGCATGTGCTGTTCGTGAAACGTTCCAAAACATTCCTCGTCAAATGGAATGTAATGCCCCACAACTAGACGAGGTGATATTCTTGAAAACGACGCGTACTCTACTCGCTTTTTCCACTTTCGCACTACTCACGCTTTCCATCGCCCAACAAGGCTTTGCGGCACCTACTCCGTTTACTGATCTTGCGAATGTATCTGGAAAAGACAAAATTCTTGCCTTGCAACAAATGGGAGCCCTCCGTGGTGTGGAAGACAATCAATTTATGCCAGACGCGACCATTACCGCTGCGCAAGGAATTCAACTGATTGTCAATGCCCTGGAGCTGAATCTGGATAGAATCCGTTTCATCAAGCAACCACAAGCAACCGATTATTTCGCCAAGGTGGATAACAATGGATGGTATGCGAATGCCCTGATTATTGCTGCACATAACGGGTTTGATTTACCGGCCGATCTGGAGCCCAATCAGTTATGGACAAAAGAGGAGTTTATTCATCAGCTTATGCTGGCTCTTGAGCAGCATAACAATCTCCCTAAAATCAAGATCGCTCCCGCAGAGTTTGGAGATATGGACGAACTCACGCCAAGTTATCAAGGCTCCATTCAGCGGGCAATTGTTCTTGGTATCGCCAAGTTAGATGCGGATAAGAATTTGCATCCGAAAGATGGAATTACTCGAAAAGAGGCTGCGGAGATCATCTATAATGCCCTTGCATTTATCAAGGCCCTTCCAGACCAGCAGGAAGGCACTTCAGTACAGTAACAGGCGACTGAAAGCCAAAAATAATAAGCTGCTTCACTTTTTCTCCCTCCATCAATCCTTTTGTGTACGAATCATGCAAAACGTCCGTGGAGGGCTTTTTTTATTTTCCGTTTTGATGAATATCCATTGCCTGGAAAGTGATTACAGATATCATTTTAGCAAAGGGGTGAACAGCAGCGTGCGGTTTTTTCTCATTTTCGTGATTACTTATCTCGTCATCAGCTTGCCTGATTTTTTAGGCTTTACAGATCACATCTAGGCAAACCCCCGAATAAGATGGCATCAAAACGAACCTCCAAGGAGACAGCTATGGTGTATTCATCAATCCTTTCGGAATCCGGAATGGTATCGATCATCAGAACTGGGTTACCCAAAACGCCCTCTCCAAAACATATCGTCATCGTAGGTGCAGGTATGGCTGGTCTAGTTTCTGCCTCCCTCTTGAAGGAAGCAGGACATCAGGTGACGATCCTCGAAGGCTCTGAACGGATTGGCGGACGAGTCTTCACGCTTCGTTCCCCTTTTTACAGAGGTGAATACATAGAGGCTGGGGCAATGCGAATTCCAAGCACCCACCAACTAACTTTGGAATACATCTCAAAATTTCGTCTACCTATGAATGAATTTATGAACATCACCCCAAATGATTTGATCTATGTGAATGGCATAAAAACACGCCGTTGGGTGTATGAACAAGATTCCGATGTTCTTCGTTTTCCGTTAGCTTCGAACGAAAGAGGAAAAACAGCTGACGAATTAGCACAACTCGCAGTCAAACCGATTGTGGATTTCATCAATCAAGATCCTGCAAAGCATTGGCCGATCGTAATCAAAAAATATGATAAATATTCGATGGATACATTTATGCGCGACAACCCTGTTGGCCCTTCCCTTTCGACTGGGGCAATTAACATGATTAAGGTCATGTCTGGTTTTGAAGGGTTTCCCGAGCTCTCCTTCATAGAGATTTTGCGCGACTTCATCCTTTTCACCCCAACTACCCAGTTTTATGAAATATCAGGAGGCTTTGACAAGCTGCCCAGAGCATTCCTTCCCCAGTTAAAAGAAAACATTTACTTCAACTGCAAAATGACAAAAATTACTCAACACGACAACTATGTAACAATTGCTGGCACACAGACAATTACTTCAGAGCCGTTTCAAATAACTGGTGATCTGGCCATTATTACGATTCCTTTTACTGCCCTGCAGTTTGTTAAAGTGGAACCCTACTCTTCATTCTCCTTTCCAAAATGGAATGCAATTCGCCAGCTTCACTATGTCGCCTCCACAAAAATAGGCCTTCAATTTTCACATAGGTTCTGGGAAGAAAACGGGCTTTATGGAGGCCAAACCGTCACGGACCTGCCCATTCGTTTATCCTGGTTCCCCAGTCATGATTTCGGCCAAGCAGGCGGTGTTGTTTTGGCGAGCTATACATGGGAGGATGACGCACTGCCTTGGGTTAGCTTGTCGAAAGAAGAACAGGTGATGGAAGCACTCAAAAACTTGGCAGACATTCACGGAGATCAGGTCTACAAATCATTTGTTACGGGAGCTGCGCATAATTGGTCTTTGCATCCATTCGCCGCTGGGGCTTTCGCAATGTTTAAACCTTTACAGGAATCAGAACTATCCCCTTACATTTCAACACCAGAGGGCAGAGTCCACTTCGCTGGTGAGCACGCTTCCGATTATCACGGTTGGATTCAGGGAGCGATTCAATCTGCCATCCGTACGGCTAGTGCTATTAATGGAATTCCTCTTTGATTTCTTCTATTTAAACGTACGGATAGTTAGTCCTCCTAATGTGGTGCATTCCTGTTGTCGCTTAAATAAACTACGTTACATTTTTTACATGAATAAAGACAGCGGTAGTTCAGGACTTTTTTCACGTCCGAAACTTCCACTGTCTTTTTATTTGAGCTTACCTTCTTCACCCAAGAAAGAGATCCCTATAGCCGTTTGGCACAGTCAGTAAAAAGTCTTGTTGTTGACCTAATTTTGCAATCATCGACATAAGTTACTGAAGTGAAAGTCAGGATTCATTATTTAGCGTTATGAAAAAGAGAGGAGCATTTTTTATGAACAACCGACCACAGAATCATTCCTCTTTCGAAAATCTGCCTCAACCTATAAGAAGTGATGGTACTGGCACAACCGATTTTGGCCCTCGAGATGTGATGCGAGATCGTGAAAACCCCGATTTGCTGGTTCCACCCGCTACGGATGCCGGAACCATGCCAAACATGAAGTTCTCTTTCTCAGACACGCATATGCAGTTGAATCATGGTGGTTGGTCGAGAGAGGTGACAGTTAGAGAACTGCCGATTGCCACCACCCTAGCTGGGGTGAACATCGCCTTGACGCCAGGCGGTGTCCGTGAGTTACACTGGCATACGCAAGCAGAGTGGGCCTTTCTTATTCTGGGACGTGCACGTATCACTGCTGTCGACCAAAACGGACGAAATTTTATCGCTGATGTTGGTAAAGGCGATTTGTGGTACTTCCCCCCAGGGATTCCCCATTCCATTCAAGGATTAGAGGAGGGCTGTGAATTTTTACTCGTTTTCGATGACGGTGGCTTCTCTGACCTCAATACCTTTTCCATTTCTGACTGGTTTGCGCATACACCGCGGGAGGTTTTGGCCGCCAATTTCGGTGTTCCGGAAAGTGCGTTTGCCCATATCCCCAGCAAGCAGCGATACATTTTTCAAGCAGAAGTACCTGGTCCGCTTGAATGTCAGAAAGTCCCGGATCCTTATGGTCCTGTACCGTTGAGCTTCACACATCGACTGCTCGCACAAAAGCCTATAGTCACCCCAGGCGGAACGGTGTAGTCGACTCCACCAACTTCCCGATTTCAACCAAAATTGCAGCAGCACTAGTAGAAATCAAGCCAGGTGGAATGAGGGAAATGCATTGGCACCCAACGAACGACGAGTGGCAGTATTACCTGTCAGGCACCGGGCGAATGACTGTTTTCGCGGCCAATGGAACGGCCCGCACGTTCGACTACCGAGCAGGTGATGTCGGATACGTCCCTTTTGCCTTCGGTCACTACATCCAGAATCTCGGAAACAACAGCGTGTGGTTTCTCGAGATGTTCAAAAGCGATCGCTTTGAGGATGTTTCCCTCAACCAGTGGATGGCGTTAACTCCGAAAGAGCTGGTTCAAGAAAACGTAGATGTCGGTCCTGAGCTCATGAACGCGCTAAGAAAAGAAAAATGGCCTGTTGTCAAATACCCTTCTCAAGTGGAATTCCCGTAGACCTTCGTGTCCGCCTTTCCGTTCGTCCTTAAGCTGAGTCGCTAGCTCATTCGATAGTAACTGAGGTAACTTTCCCATTTTTTGTCCTACTTCCCTTCTGCTACGGTTAGGTGCGGAAGGAGGTGATTACTATGACAAAGCATCTGTACTTTATCGTCAGTCTCGATGATGCTCTGCGATTCAGTCATGGGCTTGCTTCCTTTTTTATTTTTTTAATATCCACGTATGCCTAAACAGAATAAATGCTGTCCTCATACAATGAAGGAATCATGGTTAAGGGGGAAGCATTATGGATCCTATTGATTTCCATCGGCAGAGAATGCGGCATCACTTACGGCGAGCCGAACACTTTCGCGCGTTAGCTATTGAACATCGCCATGATCGAATGCGACATCACACGTTTGCTGAAAGGGAGCATTTCCACCGTATGAGAGCACATCATCACAGAAGGATGATTCATTCTTTGCGACGCTAATGGCTTCTTAGACTCCCTTTAAAGGGGGTTTTTTATTTACTTCTAATCACTTACAGGTTCTTCACTACGCTTGCCTACTATATTGCATAAGGAACGACATTCCTCCACACCCTAACCAAAAAGGGGGTGGATAATCATGGACGAGAAAAAACGTACTCCCAAGCATGAACCGACAGTGGCCCCAAGTATGAATGGTCATGATCCCCTTGAAGAAAAAGCGAGCACGGAAGAAGTAGAAAAAGGAGAGTACACCTCTGTCACCAAGCTCTTTCTTGACCGTACTCCCGAAGACTAGAAACGGGTTTTTGGCCCGTTTCTTTTTTGAGCCCAAACGAATACATTCTCTTACCGGCCAAACGAAGAAAAAGGGAGACGGATCGACGCAAATCGTATTTAGGTTCGCTCTACACTCGTATATGAAATACTCCTCCAATCAGAGAGTAAATCCTCCAAACCGTTTGGGTAAATGAATTTGCTTCTGGTAATAAAATCATCGATATCTACCCAATGCGCTTCACTCGTCCTTTCTCCTTCCCTCACCACAAAACGATCTTTGCTGTATTTCCTTCGATCTGCAAATTCAACCAAATACAACTGTGTGATTTCATGACCGATTTCATCACCCACTCGGTAAATGTTCTCTAAGCATCCTATGTACCTACCTATTTTTATTTCTACGCTTAGTTCCTCTAAAAACTCCCGAACAATGGTTTGTTTGGAGTATTCGCCAAATTCGATGGTCCCGCCAATGGGTCGATAATACGTGCCGTCTCCCTTGGAGTGCATGCCTTCGAAACGTTCAACCAGTATTTGATTACCCCTAAGTAAGATCCCTAGCGCATTTGATCTTGGAAACATAGAATTCCCCCATTTAATGCTGGATTCATCTTGTCTACATGAACCTGACCGAGTGTTTTTTATTTGCCAATTTTGTACGTGAAAGGAGATCCCCGTGTTGAAACATCCTACAAAAAATATAAGTACACCTACACAACAACAGGATACCTCACTCCCACCTCGCCTGGTACATATCTCGTGACGTACCAAGCGAAACATCGCAGCTTCGCAGGTAAGTTGTACTGTTTACATCTGACAAAACTGGGGAGTTCAAAATCAAAGTGAAAGCGAAATCCAAGTACGACACCAAGTCTGAGACTGTGACGGTTATCGTTGAATAGAGCAAGGGATGGGTAAACTATCAAGGGAATACCAAAGAAGATGAAGCATGCGCGTTTGTAATTGAGACATGGCCTATTGCGATAAAAACGCTGAACATTTTTTCCGATAATCCTGATACGCTGCAACAAGATAGCGCTTTGTCATTGAGCTGTTGTCACCGCGTTTGATCTTGTCATAGTATTCGACCAAACGCTTTGCAAAGAAATGGCCTTTTTCAGCAACCGCCCTAGCTTCACTGATCTCTCCTTGGTTATCTAGCAACTCCATCACTTTAGGAAAATCATCAGAACTCCCGATCATAAATAATCGCCCTCCTCTGACTGTACAATGTGGATAGAACGGCTAATTATTCGATTTCCCTTTCACAATACAGCAATTCTTTGCCTACGTGCTGTCCATTCTATTTAAGTGTACTATTTCAATCTGACTTTTTGTTTTTTTACTAGGTACAAGCGATTTGTCTCCTCGATTTTGTAGACGCTCCGATCATTCATGATTCCGGTGTGAAGTGGGAAAAATACTCATCGTTACTCTTACTTACTCTTAAGGAGGGGACGACTTGGGGAAATACCGCTGTTATTACTGCGAAAAAGAAACTGACAGCGTACGCCAAATCTCATTTTTCCAAGGCAAGCAGGATCGCGACGAACTTCTTTGTGATGTCTGTCATGCAGATTGGATCGAGTCCTTAAAGAGTGAACCATAAACAGAGTAACAATCCTCATGCCCACTCATAGCTGAGTGGGTACTTTGTTTCTGACCTACTATCACACCTAGTCCTTACACCCATTTTGTCGTATGTCTAGTACATCTTTTTTTCCTCTTCCTATTATGCAGCAAGTAAGCATAAGGAGGAGCAAAAAAGAAAATACCAAAAAATTTACGCAACCGTTTTGCTAAAATCCTAGGTGGGACAGGCATGTCAGATGATACTTGTTCCATTATGATTAAGCGAAATCTCAATGCGACCATTTTAGGTAAAAAGTATGACTCCACATCCTAACAACCTTCAGTGACAGAGAAGGCAGACGCGATTTTTTGATAAATCAAACCTTCTCCCCGGGCAATTATCTTCTTTCTTCTGCCCCCCTTTTTCTCCTATACTGTTCTTGAAGGTACATAAAAGGGAAGGGTGATTTTCCAATGAGTACAAATACAGCACTGCTTATCATTGATGTCCAAGCATTCCTTATCGATCATGCTTTTCAGGGCCATGCATTAGTGGAACGTATTCAAAAGCTGTTAACCCGAGCCCGTGATTCCCAAATCCCCGTCCTGTACATTCAGCATTGTGAGTCAGAAGGTGAGTTCGAAATTGGGACTCCAACCTGGCAAATACATCAAACCATTACCCCAAAAGAACATGAACCTGTTATTCGCAAATTTGCATGTGATTCTTTTCTCGATACGACATTAAGAGATGAACTCGAGTCTAGAGAAATCAATCATCTTGTAATCGCTGGTTTACAAACCGAATACTGTATCGATACAACCAGCAGACGAGCCATTTCACTTGGTTATGATGTTACACTCGTTAATAATTGTCATTCAACACTCGATAGTCCTGTCTTAAAAGCCGAACAAATCATCGCTCACCATAATGCGCTCCTGAATGGTTTTGGTACTGAAAGTAACCTTATTGTAGCAAAGAGTTCTGACACCCTTTTTGTTTAATTGATATTGTGCCCTTGCCCTTGTCCACTACAACACCTCCTGCATATTTTGGTACAAGGAGGTGGGAAAACATGCCAACAATGCCCCCCATTTTTATTGGAGCAAATAGCATTGCTCAGATCGGTGAACGATTTTTCCTGATTGTTGAGGTCGAAGCAAAGGTACCTGGTGTTGAAATTGACCCAGTATTTGCCGTCCGTATAACCCGCCAGCAGGCACAAAGACTCCTCAATGCAGGTGTGATGCGAACAACCATTCAAAATACACGCCCGCAACCTAGACCCGGTTTTGATGTTGAGTTTAAAGGTGTGCTGTTCGCGAATGGTCGATTTTTCTCCGTTTTCGACGTTGAAAACGCAACCGATACTTCCGTACTTGTTAGAATCAATCGGGAACAAGCACGAAGACTTATCCGCAATGGAGCACGTACAATTAAAGTTGTTAGAAGACCTTTCTAACGAAAAAAACAACCTGCTAGAAAAGAGGTTGGTAGCCTGCACAGGATAGAACTCTACCTGCGCAGGTTTTTTTAACGTATAAGAATTTATAAGCGCTACGCTTATGAATTCTGGAGCCCATGAAAACATTCCGCTATAACGCGGTCGCTCCTCCTTGAGGAGACCTCGATAGAGGTTTTCTTATGGTTAGATGATAATAAAGCAATGCAATCTGTTACATTTTGCATGAGGTGATTTATTTGAGTGAAGCAACTGTCTTTCAAATGATAAAAAGCAAAGCCAAGAAGTTAAAATTAGAGGCGTACGTTCTCTACTTTGCATACAGAGACTCCCGCGTTTCTTGGTATGCGAAAATGTTTGCCATTTGCGTCGTTGCCTACGCTTTCAGCCCAATCGATTTGATTCCTGACTTTATCCCCCTATTGGGTTATTTAGATGACATCATTTTAGTTCCTCTGGGCATATGGTTAGCGTTGAAACTAATCCCTAAAGCCGTAATTAGTGATTGCCGAGAAAAAGCTCAAGAACTTCTTGCTAAAGGTAAGCCGAAGAACTGGCTTATGGGTTTCCTTTTCATTATGATCTGGATACTCCTTGGGGGGTGGTTTAGCTGGTACCTCTACACATGGCTCTCCTGAACATGGTTATACCTTAACCCCATAGCAAATGGTGTGTTTTGCAAGTTATCTACATTTAATGTAAAATTATGAAAACGCTAAGGAGTAAAAACTGTGAGGAAACTCGAAAAAGGAATTGTTTATTTTTTTAGCTTTATTTTGTTTCCCATCGGACTGATTGTATGGATCGTTTCATTGTTCAACCAAAACCAGCAATTCAAAAGTGTCGGACGAACAGCTTTATATATAGCTGCTGCCTCTTTTTTCATCCAGATCCTTATAGGAGTTTTAAATTATGTTCTGTACACAAACGTTACATTCAAATGAAATATAAGACACAGTTCCGGTACCATAACCAGCTGTGATCACCTTATCGCCCTTCTCAAACTTAGGTTGAGGTAATCCATGAACCTCCAGTTATTAGGTGAAAGGACTGATTTATGCCCAGGTAGGTTGATAGATTCCAATTAGCTTAATTACTTAGGAGGTTTGTGTTTAACATGTACCAAATGACATCCGAACGATTATTATTAAGACCGATGCAACTCAATGACGCCCCCTTTTTATTTGGATTTTGGTCTGATCCAATGGTCACCAAACATATGAACGTATCATTTACGGATGTTTCACAGGCTCAACAGATGATTGAATTGCTCCAGGGGCTGTTCACGGAAAATAAAGCAATTCGTTGGACAATCCTTTTGAAACACTCAAACGAGGTTATCGGTTCGTGCGGGTTTAATTATCTTGATTATGAAAACGAACGAGCAGAAATTGGCTATGACCTCGGATATCCCTATTGGGGAAAAGGATATGCCCCTGAGGCAATACGAGCTCTAATTAGCTTTGGCTTTGAAAGCCTCCGTCTCAATAGAGTTGAAGCAAAGGTAGAACCAGAGAACCTCAACTCGATAAAAGTTTTAAAAAAATTACGTTTCGTTGAAGAAGGTAAACTCAGACAATATGAAAAATCCAAAGGAGAATTTGTAGATTTGATCATGTTTTCTTTGTTACGAACCGAGTGGACGGAAGGGTAACTCCACTGAACAGGTAAATTCATTCTCCTTTGTAAATTCGTTTATGGTTAGGGTGGCCGCGTCAATTGCTGGCCCCCTTTTTTTGTCCAGTGCTTCATAATTACCGATACTGTAAAATCATTAAAAGGCTAGTACAAAATGGAAATTGTTAGTAATATTGAAGAAAATACTTGGTTTGGGATGGTCCGGATGAAGAACTTGTATAAACCCCTCTTTTTTTCACTAGTCATTCATCTTATGGTGTTCATTTGCATTTTCGCTGCAGAAAAGTATGACGAATATAAGACGGTTCAAGAAATTAAAAAGCAGATTGAAGCCATTCAAAAGGAGAATCCCGATGCAGATGTCGGGTATTCTTTGTTCTACTCTTCTGAAGATGAGAACGATCTCTATAAATACTTCATCATTACTATTCCAGCCGCAATGGGGATGTTTGTTTTGTTTAGTAAGTTACGTCATTAACTACCTTGTAAAATTGTCTGCCCGATATCCATTTGATCAAAATAGATTTTTACACTACGAGAGTACACTTACAGTAATTGTCAGCTTTGGACTGTTATCATGAAAGAAATCGTCCTGCACTCCCGTAAATTGGACTATTCGTTTACTACCTCAACATTGAGGAGGAATCACTTATGAACGTTACGAAAACTTTGCGAGGACTCAGCACCATTCATTTTTGGGCTGCTGATCTAGCTGAGATAAATATAATATACACCGATAAGAACGCTAACTCTAATTTGCTTCCATTAATTTATGCTTATATCGAAACAAATTTAGATAACTACATTCTTAGTGATTTAAAATTAAAAAGCGAAATTTTCCCTTTTAATAAATAATATTCAGTAGTCTTTTTCTCCTAAGAATTATCCCCCTTTTACATTCAAAAATAAAAAACCCTCCCTTCCGACCAAGGGAAGAAAAGGGAGGCTGGGTGGACTGGGCTCAAATCTCTAGTTCACCAAGTCGAACGAGTTCGACTACTGCCTGAGATCGACCTTTGACACCTAATTTTTGCATTACATTACTAATGTGATTGCGTACAGTCTTTTCGCTGATGAAGAGTTGTCCGGCAATCTCTTTGGTTGTCTTATCTTGGACCAAGAGTTCAAACACTTCTCTTTCGCGATTCGTTAACAACGGCTTGGTTTGGTCGCTACCCTTCAATCGTGCCACCCCTCCTTGTGGGCTCTACAGGAACAAGGTTGAGGGATTACAGAGTCACCTTATCCTATGATGGGGGGTGGGTGATGGTGCCGGAATTTCAAGGATTTTAGGCTTTTGCCATACATCCTATTCAGAAAATGGGCAATGGGTTCCGAACACCTGCACAAAGATCATCGACAGACACCGCAAGCACACTGTACAAAGGTCAACGATGGCTGCCAGTGTTCTCTGGCTTCCGGCAACGCATGGTCTATTGATCCAGAGGAAGCGGGCGTCGGAACCCGAGGCCAACACCGCCCCCGACACTCCAGTCTATTCAGTTGACACACGTACTGCTCCCACTCTTTTCGCCCTCATTTTATTTCGGTTTACTTTCCATATTCGTACCCTCCCTATACGTGTTACGATGAGTCGAAGCCATGATCCTTTTGGCCGTACAAAAAAACTCCCTTCAGCACGCGGTAAAGGGAGTCCTTTCATTTCGTTAAATAAAGGGTGTGCGATGATAGGTTTGTTCGAATTTCTCGCGCAGGCCCTTTGCCAGCAGTGTAAAAGAACCGATAGCCACGACAAAAGCCGCCAGGGGGGTGAGAAAAATCCAGGTGTAATTGCTGTAAACAAAGCCCCGATACGACCCGAGAAGACCCGCCCACTCATGTGTGATCGAGTGGTAGATGACGGGGTCAGTCGTCATTTTGGTCCCGCCAACGAACAGGTCAAACATGCCGAGTAGACCCATCAAGGTCATGATCGCGACCATTTCTGTCACCAAGATGATGATGAGCTGTTCCTTTAAATGAGGCAGGATGTGCCGGAAAATGATCTGTTCACGGCCTGCCCCAAGAGACGTAGCAGCCAATACGTACTGGGTCTCCTTGATTTGCTCGGTCTTTTGTCGGATGGAAGACGCTACACTTGGAGCACCCAATATAGCGACGATCCCGATAAACATGGTGATTAACGTCGATGACGGCATCAGCGGATTAATACTGACGCCTTTTAACAAAAAGTAGACCGGAATGAAAATTGGCATGTAGCCCCAGGCGTTTTCGATTGCTAGCCACCAGCGCTGCGGCTTGTCCTGAATGCCAATGTATAGCCCCAATACAGAGCCGATGAGCACACGCACGATTGCTACTACCAGCGTCACGAACAACGTGTAGGGAGCGCCGTGCAAGATCAAGGTAAGCAAATCATAGCCCCACTTGTCGGTACCAAATAAATGGTCACTCGATGGTGCAAGTGGCGGGGATATAATTACTGTCTTACCGTTTACTACCTCATTGCGCAGCTTTACCTGATAATCCAGCTCGTACGGTGCAAGACTGGGACCAAGCAGTCCGATCACCAGCAGGAGCAACACAAAAATGGAGCCTAGCCATAAAGACCAATTAATTCGTTTCTGCATAGAACAACCTCACTCATACCGATAAATGTAGCGATTATTTATAGACGACCGCTCGCTCAAACAGGTACAGAATCGCGCGAATCAGGAAATAGACGAGAAGAGACAGAAGAATAATGCCTAAAAGTCCCATTACTGCTGAATTAAATTGATAAGGACCACTTTTGCTAAAGATAAATCGGGTCAGTCCAACCACGTTGAGCAAATATTCTACGATAAATAAATTGGCAACCGTAATCGCGATGGTCTTTTTCAAATCAGCCAGCAAAAACGGCTTAATATTTTTATAAACGTGATGGACGAGAACATGCCAAATTCCCATTCCTTTGGCAAGCGCGGTCTTTATATAATCTTCGCCACCAATCTGGGTGTACTTCAGACTGACTACCTTCATCAGGAAGATCGTCGGACCAATTGCCAAAAGCGTCATCGGAAACCAGATGTTAGCGGAATCACTTGTAGGAGATAACGTAATAATCCGGATGTTGGTCAGCTTGTAAAATCCGACTGCTGCCAAAATCGACAAAAAAATCAGAATAAAATCGGGTATAGTAGAGATGAGATTGAGGATTTTTTGGAACTGACGCACCATCCCGAATCTCTGGAGAAACAAACCGAACACCAGACTTGCTACTACCGCGATCAAAACACTCGAAAATAACAGTTCAAACGTGCTCAAAGCGAATGGAAGAACATCCTCTGCAATGCTTCTCTCATTCTCTCCCAGATAGTAGGTTCCCAGTGATCCACCTGCGATCTGCTGGATTAAGTAAACTGTCCGTACCACAATATTCTCCGGGGCAAAGACAATCTCTTCTTTGACCGTATACAACATGAACGGCCCGCCACAAACGGCGATCACCAAAAAAAACATTCCTAGCAGTTGTTTTACATATGACAAGCATTCATACCCCCTTACTATTTCCAACAATACACCATCTAAAAAAATTCATCCAGACAATCAAAAATATTTTATGTTTTTTTATATTTCAGATAACAGATTCTCGCACAAAGGTAAAAACCCCTTCTATAATCACTCATTCCCCTGCTAGCTTGGACTGAATGAAAGTAGAATGGGTGCGATTTCTCTCCTATTCTTTATCGAATCACATAATAGGATGTTTGCCTCTTCGCCAAATAATGGACCTTGCCATCTTTATATGCGATCGGCTCTTCCAAATAAATCGGTATTTCCTGATCCCACTCAGGAATGTATTGCCGAATGTTGAATTCCATGGCGTAGCACGTATTGTTTTGTATCGGGAGCTCCCCTTTTACCGGGATAGCACCCTGTCTGTCATACATACCCATAAACGGACCTGCGGCATGACAATGGTTTCCGATTGGATGCGAGTAAATCATGGCCTTGATGTTCTCATCTTCAGCCTGTTTGATGCATGCCGCAAAAATTTCGTTGCCTGTTCGCTGATCCAGAAAGTTATCCGAAATGATATCTTCCAAACGGTTAGCTGTGCGCATTGCCGCCTGCAAGCCTTCGGGAACATCTTGTTCGTCCATCCGTAATACATACGCCAACTGTTGTGTATCCGTACATAGCCCTAAATAGTGGATGCCGAAGTCGATATGAACCACATCGCCAGGCAAAATGACCACCTCTTCTAGCTTGCCCATCCCTTTGCGAATCACATCCACTGTTGGATAAAAGGAAGTCAACAGTCCTAACTCGCTAACTCGTTGCCTGATCCAGTCGACTACGTCGGTCGTTGTAGTAATCCCCGGATGTATCACTTCATTGGAGAGAGCCTTTTGCGCCAACTTTCTGGCTATTTCGGCAATGCCCGGGTACGCCATCATCTGTTCTTCGGTTCGGATCTGCAGCCAGTCTAGCGCCACCGATTCAGCACTCATGATTTTGCCTGCGTGCTCGGTTCCCAGTATCTCTACCAGTTTTTCATAGTAAGAATGAGACAATCCATCGCAAAAGCTATAGTGCTTGGAGATGTTCACTCCGATTCTACTTGGCTTCTTCTCCTCTACAATCCGTGCCAGACATCCCCACTGATCTTCATTTGCCGGTTGCCAGACCCGCTCATAAAATGGTTCAAAGCTTGGATTCAAATGGATGACATAACGGTCCACCGTTTTGTCAGGATTCAGGGAAAATACGATGATGGCCAATCGTCTAGAACTGTCAACATCTGCTGGCAACAATGTTTCCATGATAGGATCCTCGTGATACTCTCGCCCAAGAATCACCCACATGTCTACCTGATGTTTATGCATGATCATTGGCAGAATTGTGTCCAGTCTGACCTGCAACCAGTGATCTTTTACTTGATCACGCTTTTTCAAAGGAAGTACGCTCGTGCTAATATCGAATTCAATCATCATCATTTCCCTCCCCGTTTATGGATGGCCCCAGGCTTTCTTTTGTCTGATGCAATAGAAAAAAGACGGCTGATTGCCGCCTATTTAAGCACCACCATCTGAATTTCCATCGTGCCCATATCATGCAGATCGAGTGGTGCAGTAAGCGCAGTACCCGTCATTTCTTGCATCTCTTGATTCAGTAAAAACAAAGGCGGGGTAATATCAACTACCACTCCTCGATTGGACAAAATCGTACTCGCATTCCCTGAAATCATATTTCCTAACTCTGAAATCGCACTTTTTCCGATCTCGTCCATCTCACTTACGGGGAACCCCCCCATCATGGCAGAGATAATTCGCAAGGCCAATTCTTCCTGGAGACCGAAAAACACATCTCCTTGTAATTGACCAGTCATCCCAATACGAATCCATGTATGGCCTTCACGAAAACTCCATTCCTTTTCAGCCAGTTCTCCTCGTGATATATCTACATTGCACACCTGCGATATCACCGATGAGGCAGATTCTAAAAAAGGATCTAGGTATTGGACTAGCATCTTCATTCTCTTCCTTTCCCGGGCAATTATCTCTGTATAGAAATATCATAATGTCGATTTTTGGCAGTTGCAAGACTCATTGCCAAAAATTCGCAGGAAAAAAGTCTCTTTCACAAGGAATTCCTGGAAAGAACGCTTCGACTTTGATATCGTTTCTCGTGGTATAAATAGCCATGCAGGAGCGTAAATCCAGCACCTCAACCCCTACCTCGTGGCTGCTCAACTGCCACATGGGGATGTCCAAACGGTCGAAAGCAAAAACCGTATCACCAAACTCCAAGCATTCCCGAATGCAGTGTTCGTGTGGATAGGTCTTATCTGCCTCCAGCAAATGGACGGGCTCCAACCCAAACTGCGCAAGTAAATGCTTGCGATCGAGTGCTTGTTCCTTTCGGTGCTTACTCACAGTTCGTCGCGGCGAAAGCAGTGGATACTCCCTCATTACATATTCCCACTTTATTCCGTGATAAAACATCAAATTTTCCCTCCCATGAAACAAATACCCGGAGGCAGCTATATTCATGTGCTTCTCCGGGTATTTTCCCATTACACTACCTCTTTTTTCCAATGACGTGCATTTCAGCTCGTGTTTCCCGCCCCAATGAATCCGTCGCAATGACAGTCAGCTTTTGCTTCCCTTCTTCTACGCGATCAAGCACGAGTCGAAATCCGCCCTGATCGTTAACATCAGCCTGCAAGGACTGATCTCCATAAATGATTTGCAGACTCAAAGCACCCGTACCCGTTACTTTTCCTTCAATGGGAAGGGATTCTCCACCTTTTCCTTCTATCTGGTTTTGCATCAGCTTTATTGTCGGAGCAGGTACAGATCTCGCTTTGTATGTCAGGCGTTGTTCCCCATTGTGCAGAACAACTGCACCGGCACTCGCATCGACATAGCCGTAAACCAAAAGCGAGCTTTGATTTCCCGCTCCATCTTTTCCTTCAATGAGAATCCGATTCTCTCCATGCTTTAATGGCAGGGTTTGTGTCAAATACTTTTGCACTGGCACTTCCAGCTGATCTTCTTCAAAGCTGGATACAATCTGGCCATTGATGCTGATTTGACCTTTGTAAGTCTGATCCCGATACATGAATCGAATAGGAACCATCACTTGCTTCGTTTCCGGATCAAACTGGACGTCCTCTACACCGTCATTTTGGAACTGAAGAATCGGGGGTGTCGTGTCTACGATGACTCGCTGTGTAAATTGTCGCGAGTTCCCATACATGTCACGGGCGTGGTACACGACATAATTGAGTCCCTCTGGCAATCGCAAAATCGTCTCAAACGCCCCGTCTACTTCAACCTTTACGGGAGTCTTGTTAATAGACAGACGTACTCGGTCCATCATATCCTCACCCGAAACTTTTCCGCGTATGGCGACGTCCGGCTGTTTGGATATTTTCAGATACGAGAATAGATCATCAGGAAACTCAACGAATGGAGGTGTCGTATCACTTTTCCCGTTCAAATCAACCACACTAATATTGCCTGCGTAGTCAAACGCCACTACACTTATCTTTTTATCCGGCTGATTGATGATGGTGCTCGTCACTTTTGGCGAATAAGGTCCTCCTGCTTTTTTACCATTGACGTAGAGTACATAGCCTTGTACGTCTCTGTCCCGGCTACTCCAGTGGACACGATTTCCTGAGAGCGATGCTGAGATCACAGGGGGCTTGGTGTCGACCCGGATCGGCAAAGTCAAGGATTGCCAGTTCGCGTTTCGCCCGTCGATTTTAGCCTTAATGGCGAAATGGTAGTTCCCGTCTGCCACTTGCTCATAGCTTCCTTTTTCAGGTACGTATGCTTTGCCATCCCAGCTCCATGCTTCTCGCTCCGTATAATAATAGGCTGTACCCAGTTTGGATTGGTCAAATTTGCTTACCTTTTCATCCCGAACGAGAGTACGAATCGGCTTACCCGATTGGTCGGTTATTTCCACGATGACCTGCCTCGCATTGCGCAAAAAGGTAATGGAAGGGGCTGCGATATCGTAATGACCGTCTCCGTTCGGTGAAAAAGCTATCTGATTTGGATCAATCTGGACCGCTCCATCCTCGCTTACTCCTATAACGCCTAAGTAATCGCGGTACTTCCACTTGTCATTGCGCTTGTCATGGTACCAGGTCGTTTTGATGCCTGTCCGTTTTTCCTGGCTTCCTGCTTCCCACATTGGTTGATCCATGACCCGCGGCTCGTTCCAATTCCCATAAAATCCAAAGTAGGGTACGTGCAGTGTAGGAAGTGTCTTGTCGTCTGGCTGAAACGAAATATAGCCTTCTGCGAACAAATTACGTGCTGTTCCCTCTGGAATCTGGAGCGTCACTTTTACCTCAGCCCGATTGCCTGGAGCAACCGTGACGTGGGGTGCGGAAAATTGTAGCTTGGCCCCCTCAAGAGGCCCCTCCGTCAAGAGATTCACCCCATCCTTTCGTAAATCCGTCAACACCCCGAATTCATCCTGCAACTGGTACGTTATCGGTTTTTTGCCAAATTTATTGTCTACAAACAATGAAAATGAAGTTGTGGGGCCAATCTCTCCGAGTGATACCCCTGCCTTTCCTTTCCCATCAACGACGATGGTTGGAGTCTGGATAGCCTTGGCAATTTGCATCATTCCTGCGCCTTGTACACGCGGACTATAGGGCATTTTGGGCATACGGGCTTTCTCAAAGACTGCTACGCTTTGCTGTGGATCCATGATCGGTTTTGCTGTATTCATAGCCGCTGCTTTCAGCGTCTCCACGAGCTGCCTACCCTGCAGATTTCTCCCTTGCTTTTGATAAGCTTGCTTCAGGAGAGCCATGCCTCCTGCCACATGCGGGGTTGCCATGGACGTTCCGCTTTTCACTGCATACTCCGAGTCTTTGACTGTCGATAAAATCCCTCCGCCAGGGGCAGAAATCTCCGGCTTGAATTGCAAGTCGGGTGTTGGTCCCCAGGATGAAAACGCGGAGATCGTCCCGCCATCGGGATAAGGCATCGGATTTTGAGCAAACTCCCCATCGAATGTGATGCTCACTTTCTTACCTTTTTTTATAGCTTGCGCCAGTTGTTCACCCATTTGCTTCAAGACAGAGACGGCAGGAATCTGTTTGAGATGATCCGCGCTGATCAAAAGCGGCCCGGTTTCGTTATTGTAGATGATCGCTCCAACGGCACCAGCCTCCTTAGCTAAGCGGAGTTTTTCATCAAAGGAAATGTCTCCGCGCTCCAGAAGCACTATTTTTTCTTTTACCGAGACATTGTAGTCTTCCTTCTTCCCTTTCCCCATATAAACGAGCGGATACGACTTCAAAAGGGTTGTAACGGGGTTGATCGCCGCTCCAGTCCCCACATGCCCGTGAAGGTAGACGACACGTTCCAGACCCACTACGCCCTGCACGCCGAAGCTATAGCCTGCCAAAGTGGTAGCATTGACAGAGGCGACAGCCAATGCATCCGGAGCCAATCCTGGAGAACCGATCATCGCCACATCAGGATTTTGCGCTTGTACCTTATTACTGCCGAAGTACGCGTCATTTCCTGCCGCTGCAACCACTATCACACCGTTGTCTACCGCCCTTTTGACCGCCATTTGCTCCGTATTGCCCTCGTCTACATAGCCCGCTGAGGAACCGAGACTGAGATTGATGACATCCGCTTTTTTTGTAATCGAATCGTTAATCGCGAACAAGATCGACTCACTGAGTCCAGGCACCTCCCCTTGATAGTTCGAAAAAACCTTTTGGCTCAGGATCTGAGCCTCTGGAGCGACTCCCTTCATTTTTCCATTTGCCGCAATAATTCCTGCCACGTGAACTCCGTGCTGAGATTCGCCCACGTCCTCTGTCGTTTGATTACGGTCAGCCCAGTTGTATCCAGGGAGCACCTTTTTTGTCGAACCTGATTTTTGTTGTGCCAGCCTTTTGTCACGTGGGACGGGCATATCAGGATGCTTAGGATTGACTCCCGTATCGATTACAGATACCAGCATGCCTTCTCCTTTTACATCCCCTTCCTGCCAAGCCTTTGTCGCCTCAATCATCTCCAATGAGGAGGTCTGGGGTGACGATACCTTTTCACCTAAAAAGGAGTGCTCCGTACGTAGCCACTCATCTGCCGCCAGAAACCGGGCGTCACTCTCTGTCATCATTGCCCGCACTCCTGCAGTCAAAGGCCAATTTGCATCATGCAAGTCCTGCATGATCTGTGTTTGAAATGCGGTGGTGTCTATTCCAGCAAGTGCCTCAACCCTACTTGTATTTACTGTCGTCACGGGAAGCAAAACTAACGCCAACCCTAAGCTGAAAACCTGTTTTTTCATCGTTTGCCCCCTTTTTGGTAAAGCATCCATTGATTTAAGTTTTCACAGGGAAGCTCTAAGGTATTCCCTTCGTTGCAAATGAACAGTCAATAAACAAGCCGGGTTGAAATATATCGAAATACGTCAAACATTATGTGGAATCATTTTTGGTATAATAAGTTTTGATGCCTATCGGTACAAGGAGCTGAAACCAGCATGTCATCCAATCTAAAAGAAAGTATTGAGCGTCTGCAGGAGGCGTTTCGTTCTATCATGCGTGTAATCGGGCCTCAGTTGTCTGAGCCCGTCCCAGGATTAACAGGCCAACAATATTACATTCTGTATCAACTTGAACAAAAGGGGAGATGCACTGTCGGCGAATTGGCGGATTCCATGTGTGTCAAGCCTAGTGCCATAACAGCCATGATTGATCGTTTAGATAAGCATGACTACGTTATCCGCGACCGCGATGAAGAGGATCGGCGAGTGGTCCACATTCGCATGACAGACGGAGGCAAAGACATTTTGAGTCAGGCCAAACAAAAAAGGCAAGATACACTGCAGCAGCATTTCTCCGCTCTTTCTCCCGAAGAAATGGAGAGCTTTGTATCTTGTTTTGAAAAATTAGCCCTTGCGGTACATGCACCGAAGAAAGAGTGAGCCGTTACTTTGAGAAAGCGTTAATACCAGGGGACATAAGCTTACCTACAGTAAAAAAAGGCGTGCAAACCGGATAACCGGTGCACGCCTTTTTCATGGCAATCATTTACGAGAAGAAGAATTTCTTCACCGCATGTTTGGTTGTTTCTTTGTTCATATGAGCAATCGAAGTGGTGAGTGGAATTCCTTTTGGACAAGCTTGTACGCAGTTTTGCGAGTTACCGCAATCACCGATACCGCCATCCTCCATCAAGGCTTCCAGACGCTCATGCTTGTTCATCATACCAGTTGGATGCTGATTGAACAGGCGGACTTGAGAAATCGCAAACGGTCCAATGAAGTCGGACTTCGCATTCACGTTCGGGCATGCCTCCAGGCAAACACCGCAAGTCATGCATTTAGAGAGCTCATACGCCCATTGACGCTCTACTTCAGGCATGCGAGGACCAGGTCCAAGATCATGCGTACCATCAATTGGGACCCACGCTTTTACACGTTTCAATGCATCAAACATGCGGCTGCGGTCAATTGACAGGTCACGTTGTACAGGGAAGGTACTCATTGGTTCGAGACGAATAGGCTGTTCCAGCTTATCAACCAATGCAGAGCACGCTTGGCGCGGTCTTCCATTAATCACCATCGAGCACGCACCGCAAACTTCTTCCAAGCAGTTCGATTCCCAGTTAACTGGAGACGTTTTTTGTCCTTGCGCGTTGAGCGGATTGCGTTGAATCTCCATCAGCGCACTAATTACGTTCATGCCAGGACGGTATGGAATCTTGAACTCTTCCTTGTACGGAGTGCTGTCAGGGCTATCTTGGCGAGTGATAATCAGATGAATCAATTTTTCGGCCATGATCAGTTTCCTCCTCTCTTAGTGCTTCTTGTCAGACGTATAGTCACGTTTGCGTGGTGCGATCAACGAAACGTCAATGTCTTCGTAGTAGATTTCTGGTGCAGTCGTTTCAGCGTTGAACTTCGCCATTGTCGTTTTCATGAAGTTCTCGTCATCACGTTCTGGGAAGTCAGGCTTGTAGTGAGCACCGCGGCTCTCGTCACGCTTGAGCGCGCCGATCGTGATCGCACGGGACAATACCAGCATGTTCCACAGGTGACGGGTAAAGGAAGCACCTGCGTTGCTCCATTTATTCGTATCGTTGATGTTGATTTTCTTGTAGCGCTCCATCAATTCAACGATTTTGTCATCCGTTCTTTGCAGACGGTCATTGTAACGTACCACTGTTACGTTGTCAGTCATCCACTCACCCAGTTCCTTGTGGATCAGGTAAGCATTTTCTGTTCCGTCCATTTTCAGGATGTTGTCGTATTTTGCTTGTTCTTTACTTGCGTGGCTGTCAAAGAGTGCAGAAGACAAGTCATCCGAAGATTGGTTCAAGCCTTTGATGTACTCAATCGCTTTTGGACCGGCAACCATACCGCCATAGATCGCGGACAAGAGGGAGTTTGCACCCAGACGGTTTGCACCGTGTTGAGAGTAATCGCACTCACCTGCGGCGAACAGACCAGGAATGTTGGTCATTTGGTTGTAGTCTACCCACATACCGCCCATGGAGTAGTGAACGGCAGGGAAAATCTTCATTGGAACCTTGCGCGGGTCGTCCCCAACGAATTTTTCGTAAATCTCAATGATACCGCCCAATTTTACATCCAGTTCTTTCGGATCTTTGTGGGACAGGTCGAGGTATACCATGTTTTCGCCGTTTACACCCAGTTTCATATCTACGCAGACAGAGAAAATTTCGCGTGTCGCGATGTCACGCGGTACCAAGTTACCGTAAGCTGGATATTTTTCCTCCAGGAAGTACCAAGGTTTCCCGTCTTTGTAAGTCCAAACGCGTCCACCCTCACCGCGAGCAGATTCGGACATCAGACGCAGCTTGTCGTCGCCAGGAATTGCAGTCGGGTGAATCTGGATCATTTCGCCGTTAGAGTAGATAACGCCCTGTTGGTAAGCCGCAGAAGCTGCTGTACCTGTGTTGATAATCGAGTTCGTCGATTTACCAAAGATGATCCCAGGACCGCCTGTTGCCAAAATGACGGCATCTGCACGGAAGGATTGAATTTCACCGGAACGCATGTTTTGCGCAGTAATCCCGCGACAGGTTCCTGTATCGTCCAAAACGGCTCCGAGGAAATCCCAATATTCGTACTTAGTAACCAGACCCTCTGCTTCATAACGGCGAACTTGCTCGTCCAATGCGTAAAGCAGCTGTTGTCCAGTTGTTGCACCTGCAAACGCTGTGCGGTGATGTTTGGTTCCACCGAAACGACGGAAATCCAAAAGACCTTCCGGAGTACGGTTGAACATTACGCCCATGCGGTCCAGCATGTAAATAATACCTGGTGCCGCATCAGTCATTGCTTTTACTGGCGGTTGGTTCGCCAAAAAGTCTCCGCCATATACTGTATCGTCGAAGTGCTCCCATGTGGAGTCGCCTTCCCCTTTGGTATTTACCGCACCGTTAATACCGCCCTGTGCACAAACAGAGTGGGAACGTTTTACCGGAACCAGGGAGAAAAGCTCAACGGGAACGCCTTTTTCTGCTGCTTTGATGGTAGCCATCAAGCCGGCCAAACCGCCACCGACAATGATTAGTTTACCTTTTGCCATTGTTTAGTCCCCCTATCCCTACAGAATGAAAGCCGACATCGCACGCAAGCCGATGTAAGTTACGACTACGAAAACGGCCATAGTCAAGTATGTTGCAATTCGCTGGGAACGCGGTCCAACCGTAATTCCCCAGTGAACCAAGAACGACCACAGTCCGTTGGAGAAGTGGAAAACCGTACTAATAATCCCAATTGTGTAGAATACGATCATTGCCGGACTACTAAGAATGTTAGCCATCATGTCAAAATCTACTGTAGCACCCATTGCTTTTGCGATGCGCGTTGACCAAACGTGCCAAACAATGAAAATGAGGGTAATAACCCCTGTCAGACGCTGCCACAGGAACATTTGGTTCCTGAAGTAACTGAAGTTCCCTACGTTTTGCTTCGCTTGGAATGCGATGTAGAGACCGTAAACAGCGTGGAACAGGATCGGGATGTAGATGAAGACGAATTCAACAATCAAGATAAGTGGAACGCGATCAATCAGACTAACCGTCTGGTTGAATGCTTCTGCTCCGTGGGTTGCTTGATAGTTGGCTATCAAGTGGAACAGCAAGAAGAGCCCGATCGGAAACAAACCAAGAAGTGAGTGCAGCTTGTGGCTGAGAAAGCTATGGCCTTTCGCCATACAATGGTCCCCCTTTCGATGTATGTAGTGCTCATTTCATATGCCCGCTTTCGGTCGACAAAACGGCCTTGGCCGTTTTGATAGACCTTTCTCCCATATCCTAACCCATTGCGATTCTCGTTAGACATGACGAAAAACCGTCTTTCTTCTCGTCCAACCTTGTCGTAATGTGTCAAAATACGAAAAAAAGTTGGGCAAAACTTTGACCAAATCCAATTGTACTCTTGTCGACTGAGAGCGTCAAGCCAATCAATAGACTAAATCTATTGTTAGAATAACAATGCTCAATTCCGCTATTTTTCTCTCTTAAATTGGTCATGAAAACTGCCCCCTCCTCATAATCTAGTACAGACAGGAGGGAGCACAATGAAAGAGACGGATCAACTGGCAGCCCTGTTGCCTGCCCAAACGATTCCTTATGCTGAACGGATGAACATGCCCTATCTTGGCTATCATTTCCTCCGCGAAACGTTGACCAACACCCTGCTCGGTAATAGCGAAAGCCCCATTCTCTACTGGCTAGGCAAAGATATTGGTCGGAAAATCCCTATTCAATCGGCAAATGGCATCATTCTGCCGTTTATGAGACTTGGTCTCGGGCAATTAGACCTACTGGAGGCCACAGAGGAGTGCACGACCTATAAACTCTCGCATACGATTCATAGCTACCAGTCACCGGAACGTCTGTCTCGAACGCTTTCTCTAGAATCGGGGATCGTCGCCGGGGCCTTGGAGAGGTGGAAAGGAACAGAAATCGTAGCCCAGCTAGAAATAGCAAGCAACGATGATGTTCGGATTGTCACACGTAGCCAAAAATGAGCAATCGCTCACATAAGTAGCCCCCTCTACCTGCGGGGAGAGGGGGATTTTTCTCAGCCGTGCACGACAGCTGTTTCAGCTACATCCAGGCCATAGGCTGTGTGGAGACTGCAAACTGCCAGCTCTGTCAGGCTTGCTGGAATCACGCATGATACTTTGATATCAGAAGTAGATACCATTTTAATAGAAATTTCCTTTTCAGCCAGGACGCGGAACATTTCAGCTGCAACTCCTGGATTATTGATCATGCCGGAGCCTACAATGGAAACCTTGGTCAGGTTTTCCTCGAAGTCTACTTTTTCAAAGCCCAGCACCGTCTGATTCGCGCCAAGCGTATCCAGCGCCTTTTTCAAATCATCTGCTGCTACTGTAAAAGAAATGTTCGTTACCGCGGCATCATAGGAGCTCTGGATAATAATATCCACGTTCACCTGGTTGTCAGCCAAAGTATTGAACAGGCGGGAGAGGGTTCCTACCTTGGCAGGCATACCGACAACCGTAATCTTTGCTACATCTTCGTCATGCGCGACTCCACTTACTACTCTTCCTGTTTCCATATTGGCAACCTCCTCAACGTACGTACCATCTTCACCAGTAAAGCTGGAGCGGACCACCAGCCGTACCTTGTATTTCTTAGCAGCCTCCACCGAACGCGGATGCAAGACTCCAGCTCCAAGATTCGCTAGCTCAAGCATCTCATCATAGGAGATCGTGTCCAGCTTGCTTGCTGCCGGGACCATACGTGGATCAGCTGTGTATACGCCTGACACGTCTGTAAAGATCTCGCATTTCTCTGCCCCCAGGCTGGCTGCTAATGTGACCGCAGATGTATCCGATCCACCTCGGCCAAGCGTAGTAATTTCACCCTCATCGCTGATTCCCTGGAAGCCTGCTACGATCACGACGCGTCCACGACTCAGTTCGGCTTGGATTCTTTCCGAATCAATCTGCTTGATTCGAGCTCGACCGTGAATCGCTTCCGTCGTAACGCCTGCTTGCCAGCCAGTCAAGGAAATAGCGTCATAGCCTTTTGTGTGCAAAGCCATTGCCAAAAGCGAGATGGATACCTGTTCCCCCGTGGTCAAGAGCATATCCATTTCCCGCTCTGATGGGTACGCGGTGATCTGCTTAGCCATGTCTACCAATACATCCGTAGACTTGCCCATCGCCGAGACGACCACGACCACATCATGCCCTTCCTCTTTATAGTTGATGATTCGATCCGCTACTCGTAAAATTCGCTCAATGGTACCTACAGAGGTGCCTCCGTATTTCTGCACGATCAACCCCATGCGGCTTCTCTCCCTTTTCATATCCAATGATTTATCAGGTATGGTTTCTGTTTTTTTTTGTATGGTTTCGTCTGATTTTTATCTGTATGGTCTCTATCGTATACATGAATTCGTACTATTAAAAAAAGGCATCGACTAGGAATAAGTACCTGCCGCTGCCTATTGTTTCGACATACCGGTTCCTCCCCTCCAATACACGCGGTCCAGTCCATGTAGCATGACAGAATCAACCATCATGACTCACACGGACTCACCGTGAGATAGCTCTCCATCTGGCAACTGGTGATTGCCGAGATGACAGTCCTGCATTTATTCAATGCAGACCCAGCATGGAGAAAAGCGGGTTCCCCTCCACACTTCGGCGAATTCCCCTTTCCCATACCCTTCACAGATACCCGATCTCAGGGTGGTACTTTTGGTTTTCGCGCCTCTACCTCACTCCATATATGGAAGTGAGGCTTACTATTCTGTTTGAAAGGCATTATATCATGGGCTGACAAACAGTTCAATCGTTTTTCACGATTTATTACGAATCTACCTTCCGCAAATGGGCGATAATTTCTTTTGCCAGCTTGTCACCGATTCCTAACTGGCGGAAATCCTCTACGGTTGCCTCACGCATTTTCTTCATCGAACCAAAATGAGTAAACAGGAGCTTGCGCCGTTTTTCTCCAATGCCAGGAATCTCATCCAGTTGGGAGGAGAGCATCGTTTTGGTTCGAGATTGCCTGTGAAAGGTGATAACAAACCGGTGCACCTCGTCCTGAATACGCTGCAACAAATAAAACTCGTAGCTGTCTCGTTTCAAATTCACAGGCTCAGGCGGATCTCCGTACATAAGCTGAGCTGTCCTGTGCTTATCGTCTTTTGCCAAACCACAGACCGGAATATAGAGCCCCAGCTCGTTTTCCAATACATCCATCGCTGCACTGATTTGCCCTTTTCCCCCGTCGATGACGATGAGATCAGGCATCGGCTGGTTTTCCTTGAGCAGCCGGGAATAGCGGCGACGAATGACCTCTCGCATGGATCCATAATCATCGGGACCTTCGACTGTTTTGATTTTGAATTTGCGGTATTCCTTTTTATCGGGTCGGCCATCGGTAAAGACGATCATCGCCGATACAGGCTCCGTACCTTGTATGTTGGAGTTGTCAAAGGCCTCGATGCGATGAGGAACGCCGATACCTAGAATGTGACCGAGATTGTGCACGGCCTGGACGGTACGGGCATCGTCTTTAGACATGAGCGCAAACTTCTCCTGCAAAGCAATCCGCGCGTTTTCCGATGCCATTTTTACCAGTTCACGCTTCTTGCTGCGTTTGGGCGCATGCACCTTGACCCCTAACCAATCACTTAACAATTCCGTGTCACTTTCTTCGGGCAACAGAATTTCTTTCGGCAAGGCGTTCTGTTTGTCGTAATAGAATTGACTGACGTAGGACATAAAGTCTTCGCTTTCATCCCCGTAATAAGGAAAAGACGTAGTCTGGCGCTCAATCATCTTGCCCTGACGCATATAGAAAATCTGGATGCACATCCAGCCCTTCTCCACAGCAAATCCGATAATATCCCGATCTACCGTATCGTTAAACGTAATTTTCTGCTTTTCCATCACCGCTTCGATGCTTTTGATCTGATCGCGGAATTCCTTTGCCCGCTCGAACTCCATATTCTCTGAAGCTTGCATCATCTTCTCCGTCAACTGCTGCTTCATCTCTTCGTGACCGCCATCGAGGAATCGGCTGATTTCCTCTACCAATCGGCGGTTTTCCTCTGCTGTCACCTCGTACACACAGGGGGCGAGGCATTGTCCCAAATGGTAATAGAGACACACTTGCTTAGGCATATTGCGGCATTTGCGCAGCGGATAGAGGCGATCCAAAAGCTTCTTCACCTCGGAGGCATCCCCAGCATTCGGATACGGACCAAAATAACGTGCCTTGTCTTTCAAGACCTTGCGGGTAATTTCCAGACGCGGCTGGGCTTCATTCGTAATTTTGATATAAGGGTAGGTTTTGTCATCGCGGAGCATGACATTGTAGCGCGGATCATGCTTTTTGATCAGGTTGCACTCCAAAATAAGCGCTTCGATCGGAGTAGATACGACAATGTACTCGAAGTCTACGATTTCACTGACCAAGAGTTGCGTCTTTCCATTATGACTGCCTGTAAAATAAGAGCGGACGCGGTTTTTGAGCACTTTGGCCTTTCCCACGTAAATAATTTCCCCGCTTGCGTTTTTCATCAGGTAGCAGCCTGGCTTCTCTGGCAGGACGGCCAGCTTATCTTTCAAGGAGCTATTCATGGCTGCTCCCCTCCTTCATCTATTTATCTAAAATATTGGCTTCACTTGGTTTTGATTGGCTTTTCCAGCACGTACAGCTCATCCTCTAGAGAACTCATGCGTTCTGTAAGCAGCTTCCGGCTATCTTGTACTCCTTGATTATAAAAGAAGGGACCTAGCTCTTTGGAAAAAAAGGCAAGTAAATCTTCTGTTTCCAGATTTCCCAGCTGTTCAGATCGTTCTTCATGAAAATATCGCTGGACTTGATGAACAAGATATTCGGTTTGTTCTCTCGTCAGTTTTGCTGGCATGGGCGTCAAGCATCCTTCCTCGTTAACTGCGTGATAGGAATATACGTTCCACTCTCCATAGTAGCATGAATGACAGATGAAAAAAACTGCCGCCTCGTGTTTCCAGCGACAGTTTTTTCCTAAGAATCCTGTTCAAAAAGCAGAAGGCCTAATGCTTGCGTCCACCCAGATATGCTTCTTTTACCCGCTCATCATTTAACAGGGACTCAGCCGTCCCCTCCAGCACGATTTGTCCCGCTTCCAGGACGTAGCCGAAATCAGCGATTTTGAGCGCTTGCTTGACGTTTTGTTCCACGATCAGCACAGTAGTTCCTTCTGCATTGATCTCTTTGATCACCTTGAAAATGTCTGAAACGACAATCGGTGCCAGACCCATGGACGGTTCATCCAGGAGCAGCAGCTTGGGACGCGACATCAGCGCTCTAGCAATCGCCAGCATCTGCTGTTGACCACCAGACATGGTTCCACCCAATTGCGTCAGTCGTTCCCTTAAAATTGGAAACCACGCCATCATTTTTTCCATATCATCCTTGATGCCCTGTACGTCATTGCGTTGGAAAGCACCCATTTCCAGGTTCTCCAGCACGGTCATTTTGCCTAAAATGGCACGTCCCTCTGGCACGAGTGCAAGTCCAGCTTTAACGATCTGATGCGGCTTTGCGCCCTCAATACGCTGTCCGCGAAACGTAATCGTCCCTGCCTCTGGCTTGAGCTGACCTGCAATCGTCCGCATCGTGGTCGTCTTCCCTGCGCCGTTTGCCCCGATCAAAGAAACGATCTTGCCTTCTGGCACCTCCAGAGAAATCCCCCGGATCGCCTTGATCTGGCCGTAGGAGGTCGTTAGGTTTTGTAAGCTCAACATGCTATTCGTCCTCCTTGCCGAGGTAGGCTTCAATCACGTCTGGATTATTCTGTACCTCTCCCGGCGTACCATCAGCAATTTTTACCCCAAAGTTAATGCAGACAACTTTGTCGCACAAATTCATGACCAGTCCCATATCATGCTCAACCAAGAGGACGGTCGTCCCATTATCGCGAATTTTGCGCACAAGCTCCATAAGTGACTTGGTTTCGCTCTCAATCATCCCCGCTGCCGGCTCATCCAGGAGCAACAGCTTCGGCTCGGTAGCGAGCGCACGTGCAATTTCCAGCCTGCGCTGCTGCCCGTAGGCAAGCGTATCAGAGCGCACCTCTGCTACATCAGACAACCCAACGAATTCAAGCAGCTCCTCTGCTTTTTTGGTTACGGCCTTCTCTTCTGCCCGCTGTCCAGGAGTTTTGAGCAAAGAAGCCCAGAAGCCAGCTTTCATCCGCGAATGGCAGCCCACTTTGACATTGTCCAGTGCATTCATATGGCCAAACAAGCGAATATTTTGAAAGGTTCTAGCGATGCCCATTTCGGTAATCTTATTAGGCTGCGTCCCGTTCAGCGTTTGACCGGCAAACGAGAATGTTCCGGTCGTCGGCTCGAAAATACCGGTCGCCATATTAAAAATGGTCGTCTTGCCCGCTCCATTCGGTCCGATCAGCCCAACAATCTCGCCTTCGCCTACGGAAAAGGAAACATCGCGCAGGGCGGTGATGCCGCCAAAGCTTTTTCCTACGTTAGTCAGTTCCAGCAACACGTCACAGTCCCCCCTTCGCTTCATTCCCCGACGATTTGCCCTTGCGGCGACGCAGCAACTTCTGGAAGGTGTCTGTTCCAATCAAGCCGTGCGGACGGAAGGCCATCACTCCGACCATGATAAGGCCGTACATGAGCATCTTGTATTCGGCAAGGCCGCGCAGTACCTCAGGCAAAGCGGTCAGCACGAGAGCACCAAACAGCGGCCCCCATACGACTTCGCTGCCGCCGATAACGGCATAGGACAAAATCTCTACAACCTTGTGATAGTTAAAATCGTCCGGAGTGATCGTTGTCGTGATATGAGCAAACAACCCGCCACACATTCCAGCCAAGACCGAGCCGATAATAAAAGCGAGCATTTTGTAATAAGCCACCTGCAGCCCCATCGCACGCGCGGCTGTTTCATCCGCTTTGATCGCTTCAAACGCGCGGCCAAGCCGCGAACGATTCAGACGCAGCGTCAGGAATAAAATGACCGCGAACAAAATCAGCATGAAAAGAAACGTCGACAGTGCTTTCATTTGCATAACGGAGACACCGACTGTCTGAGCCTTTAAGCCAATCGCTTTTTCAAAGTCATACAAGTAGTTGCCGATCGATTGCAGCCCGGTAAGACCGAGTGCACCGTTTGTAATCTCCAAATTCAACAGAATAACCCGGATGACCTCACCAAAGCCTAAGGTCGCAATCGCAAGGTACAAACCGTGGAGTTTCAGGGTAGGAGCCCCAATCAAAAGAGCGATGATCCCCGCTGCCAGCCCCCCGATGATGATGGCAATAAACAGCGGCATGTCCGCTTGCTTGGTCAAGATACTCGCAGTAAAAGCGCCAATGCTCATGAAACCTGCATGCCCCAAGGAAAGCTGTCCAGTAGAGAGCGTAATGTAAATACTGATAGCGAGTATGCTATTTAACAAAATAAAGGTTAATACCTGTAGATTATAAGGATTGAGAATATCCAATGTTTGCACCTCCTTACGCTTTGCGTCCAAATAGTCCTTCTGGTTTCAAGAGCAGAATCACAATGATCAGTCCAAAAGCTACGGCATCCCGATAGGAAGAATCTCCGTAGGCGACCGTAAACACCTCAATGATTCCGAGCAGCACCCCGCACACCATCGCACCGGGAATGCTTCCGACCCCACCGAGGATCAGCACCGCCAAGCCTTTGAATCCGAGCGTCATTCCCATCGTTGGAATCAGCGCAGAGTAAGCCATTCCGATCAGAATACCTGCGACACCCCCCAGAGCAGACGCCAGCATGACAGTAACGACAATGACCATGTTGGTATTGATCCCCAAAATGTTAGCCGTATCCGTATTTTCCGCTGTTGCACGGATCGCTTTACCCATTTTGGTTTTCTGAATCCAAAAATGCAAAACAAACATCAAAACTAATGAAATACCTAAAATAATGAGATCCACACTGCGAATTTGAATGATACCCAAATCAAACGACTTATCTCCAAAAGATTGGGGAAAAGCGCGGGAATCCGCACCAAACAATTTGTGCATCGCTTCTTCTACCAGAATTGCAAACCCAATCGTACTAATCAGGGATGCCAGATGGGGAACATTTTTCTTGCGAAGTGGTCGAAGCGCTGTATACTCCAGAACAAGTCCCAAAATCGCCGATATGACAACTGCCGCAATAAGCGCCACACCTAGCGGCAAGTTCAGGCTGGTCATCAGGACAAGTCCAACAAGTGAACCGAAAATAAAGATTTGACCATGAGCCATATTAATGATTCCCAAGACACCGAAAATAAGAGTATAGCCCAATGCGATTAAGGAATAGGTGCTGCCTACCGTTAAGCCATTGACTAATTGCTGCCAAAACAAACTGCCTCACCTCACTGAAAGTCGTTTAAATCGTTCGAACATTTGGAGTTGTTCTCGCTGGATCAAGAAGCGATAGACCCGGGCTCGTACTTTCTGATCCAGCGAGAAAACTTTACTCCGCCAAAACTGGCGGAGCAGATGGTCAATCTCAAAAAAAAGAAGTAGCCAAACTTGTGCCCTTATTGCAAAGAAGAGCCCGGGGAGCCCGGGCAATCCTCCTATTCAAACGGTACAAACTTCCCGTCTTTTGCAACAACGACTACTGCATCGCCGATTGGGTTGCGTTTTTCGTCAAAGGAAAGCTTGCCGGATACGCCTGTAAAGTCTTTCAGCCCTGCCAGTTGTCCGCGCAATTCTTCACGATCAGCCTTGCCCGCTCCGAGCAGAGATTGCGACATGATGTACAGGGAATCGTAGGCTTGTGCTGCAAATTGGTCAGGCTTCTTGTTGTACTTCGCTTCAAAAGCTTTTACGAAAGCTTGTACCTTTTCATCTTGCTTCTCTGGGCTAAATGGGGTTGCTACAATCAAACCTTCTGCTGCTGGTCCAGCAATTTCAAATACTTTCGGGTTATTGAAGCCATTGCCGCCCAGAATCGTGCCAGTGATGCCCAATTCACGCGCTTTTTTTACAACCATGGAACCCTCTTTGTACAGTGCGGAAACCAGAAGTGCGTCGGGATTTGTTTGTTTCAGCTTGGTCAATTGTGCGGAGAAGTCAACATCGCCATTGGAGAATGTCGCTTCACCGGTAATTTCCAGACCCATTTTTTCTGCAGTTGCCTTCATCACTTTGTATCCGTTCACGGAGAAATCGTCGTTTGATGCGTAGATGAGCGCAACCTTTTTAAAGCCTTGTTTCTCTACCGCAGCTTTCATCGCTGTTGGAATCGCGATAGACTCAGGCAGAGAGTTACGGAACACGTACTCACCGATATCGTTGATTCCTTCGGATGTATTGGAAATTCCAAAGATTGGCGTCTCAGCTTCGTTCGCTACAGGTCCTGCAGCAAACATTTCGCCGGATAAGGTAGGGCCGATAATTGCTACAACATTATCCTGATTAATCAGTTTATTTACAGCATTAATTGCCCCTTCTTTGTCTCCGCCAGAATCTTCAAACTTTAATTCCATCTTGAGTTTGCCTTTGTTCGCTTCGTTTAGCTCGCCCAAAGCCAGCTCCAAACCTGCTTTTTGTGCCTCACCATAAGCAGCTCCAGATCCAGACAGAAATCCAACCACACCAATTTTGGCTGTGAACTCTTGTCCACCTGCACTTGCTTCTTGTTTGGCACCTCCGTCAGTTGCTGCTGGTGCGCTCGTATTGCCGCTGGAACATCCTACCATAAGAACGGCACCTAAAGAGATTGTTGCCAAAGATCGTAATAAATGAAACCCCTTCATTGTAAAACCTCCCTTTTTCTTTCTAAATAAATGGAATACAAGAAGTTTAATCAAAGTATTATAAAAACGCAAATAATTTTCTCTAAGTAAACTTAATTTTTTGACAAACGACCGCTCAGAATTTACTTATGGCTTTGGTCCCTATTTGGCGCCATTACCCATTTGAAACCGCTATCATTTTCCAACCATTCAATCTAGTTTACATATGAAAAGAGCGGCATCTGCACATACATGCAAATACCGCTCTCTGGCACAAAATCCCTTTTCCTTACAGGTGTTTACCTACAGTTGCCATCAGAGCTTCTTTTGGTTGGAAGCCGATTACTTTGTCAACTGGCTGACCGTCTTTGAATACGATCAGGGTAGGAATGGACATCACGCCAAAACGGCCTGCTGAATCCGGGTTGTCATCCACGTTTACTTTGACGATTTTAAGCTGGGAGCCCACTTCACCATCAATTTGCTCCAATACAGGAGCGATCATTTTGCAAGGTCCGCACCATGGAGCCCAGAAATCAACCAGGACTGTACCGCCTTGCTCTACTTCCTGGGAAAAGTTTTGGTCAGTTCCATTAACAATTGCCATGGAAAGTTACCTCCTCAAATTCAATTACTAAAAGGTTCCATACGCTAAACAGTATATCATCCCAAAACCGAAATGACTACGGCGCACAACACTTTCTTCTCACTGTTAGTCTATCCAGCCCGCTCTTCTCTTATCGTTTCCAACGCATTCCAGGGCAAGCTAACCAAGCATAGGGTAAGTGTAAGAGGCAAAAAAAGCGCCCCTAAAAAGGGACGCTTCGCTTCTGAATATACCAGGCTTACACCAACACTTTTTTAAACTCTGCCGTAAGCAATGGCAAAACCTCGAACAAGTCGCCAACGATACCGTAATCGGCCACTTGGAAGATCGGCGCTTCCGGGTCCTTGTTGATCGCCACGATCACTTTGGAGCTGGACATGCCAGCCAAATGCTGAATAGCTCCGGAAATCCCGCACGCAATGTACAAATCCGGTGTAACCACTTTACCTGTCTGACCGATTTGCATCGAGTAATCGCAGTAGTCAGCGTCGCATGCACCGCGAGAAGCACCGACAGCTGCACCCAATACTTCTGCCAGATCATACAGTGGCTGGAAGCCTTCTGCGCTCTTCACTCCGCGACCACCAGAGATGACTACCTTCGCTTCGGACAAATCCACTTTTCCGCTCGTTTTGCTTACAACTTCTTTCACAATCGTGCGCAGGTCTTTAATTTCCAGCTCTACGGGAACCACGACAGCCGTTCTCGATGCATCAGCCGCACCGATCGCAATATTGTTTGGACGAATCGTAACAAAAGTTTTCCCATCAACAAATTTACGTTTTTGGAATGCTTTTCCTGCGTAGATCGGACGCACGAAAACGGGTCCTGCTTCGATGCTCGTTACATCAGACACCAGACCAAAGCCCAGTCGTGCAGCTACACGCGGAGCTACATCGCGGCCAATTGCGGTATGTCCCAAGACCACAGCATCCGGAGCAGCAAGCTCAATCAATTGAACCAACGCATGCGTATAGGCATCAGGTGTGTATTGGGCCAGCGCCTGATGATCTGCTGTATAAACCGTACTCGCACCATACTGACCAAGCACAGCCGCGTGCGCCCCAGGGTTCGCACCAAAAACACCTGCTACGATTTCGCCGCCTTCAGCCAGCGCCTGTGCTGCTGCCAATGCCTCAAGGGACACGTTGCGAAGCTGTCCGTCGCGCACTTCTGCCAATACAAGTACTTTTTTCATGGATATCCTCTCCCTCTCGCTTAGATCACTTTTGCTTCATTGCGCAATAGTTGCACCAGTTCCGACGCTTGAGCTGCCAGCTCGCCAGAGAGAATACGTCCAGCTTGCTTTTGTGCAGGCAAGGATTGATCGACAATCTCCGTTTTCGCCGCTACTTCCTGTACGGACAGACCCAAATCATCTGCTGACAGACGATCCAGAGGCTTTTTCTTCGCTTTCATAATCCCCGGGAGGGAAGGATAACGAGGTTCGTTCAGACCTTGCTGTGCGGTGATCAAAACAGGAAGGCTGGTTTCTACTACTTCCAGGTCCCCTTCAATGTCCCGCTCCACACGTACAGTTGTTCCGTCCACTTCCAGCTTCACTGCGGTAGAAACATGGTTGATACCCAGTTCTTCCGCGAGACGCGGTCCGCCTTGTCCAGCTCCAGAGTCAACCGCCATTTGACCGCCGATAATCATATCGAAGCCGATTTTTTTCACTACGGCAGCAAGTACTTTGGCCGTAGTAAATTCGTCTCCGAACAATTCTTCGTCGTCTACCAGTACGGCTTTATCTGCACCCATCGCCAAAGCCGTACGCAGTGCACTCTCAGCACGGTCAGGGCCAACGCTGACTACGGTTACCTCTCCGCCATGCTCTTCCTTCAGCTTGATCGCTTCTTCTACTGCATACTCGTCGTATGGATTAATGATGAATTCAACGCCATCCTCGGAAATTTGCCCGTTTTGGATGACAATTTTTTCTTCTGTGTCAAAGGTTTGTTTCAACACAACCACGATATTCATCAGGATGCCTCCTCCTATGTGATCCTTCATACTGGTGACGCTATATGTTTTCTACCGATCTGCAAATTGCGGCTTGCGCTTTTCCAGAAAGGCAGCTACGCCTTCTTTTGCATCTTCTGTAGCGAATGCATCGCCAAACAGCTTTGCTTCGTAGTCCAAGCCGTCAGACAAGGAACGCTCTTCTGAGGAGAGGATGCCGTCAAGGGCCAGCTTGAGAGTGACTGCACTCTTTTGCGCGATGGTACCTGCCAGTTTTTTCGCCTCATCCAGCAACTGCTCTGCCGGATAAACCGTTTCTACAAGTCCGATACGGTGTGCTTCCTCGCCACCGATCATTTCCGAGGTGAGGATCAATTGCGTTGCTTTTCCACGGCCCACCAATCGGGGCAAACGCTGTGTTCCACCATAACCAGGAATCAGCCCCAGATTCAACTCAGGCAGCCCCAGCTTGGCTTCATGCGCTGCAAGACGGATATGGCACGCCATTGCGAGTTCTAGTCCACCGCCTAAGCAAGCACCATTAATGGCAGCAATAATTGGTTTCGGAAAACTTTCTATCCGGTCGAACACAGCTTGACCAAACTTTGACATCGCTACAGCTTCTGTGCTTTGCAACTCTGTAAATTCTTTAATATCCGCTCCTGCAATGAAAAAGCGTCCTTCTCCGGTTATAACAATCGCTTTGATTTGCTCATTGTTTTCCCATTGATCCAAAAGTTCGCTCAATTGCGCAAGCACAGATTTGCTGATGGCATTTGCCGGTGGGTTGGTGATCGTTACCACAGCTACGCGATCAACTATTTCCACATTCCAACGCGAATCCATTCCTCTCCCCCCAGACTCTATCAAATAAAGAAACAGCCTTAGCTGAGCGATCGCTCAGTATTACATTTCTCATTGTAACAAACGTTTGCAAGCAAAAAAAGCTTTTCTTTCATTCTTTTCCCTTAATACCTAACAGGAAGAGGTTATAAATGGAATCAACGTGGGAGACAAGGTCGTACTTGCACTGCTTCATGACCCATGATGTCGTCACTTCATCCAAGGTGCCAAAAATCATTTTCCGCGCGACCCGGACCTCGATATCAGGACGGAAAATTCCTTGTTCTATGCCCTCCACGATCACGTCTTCAATCAGATTGAAATACTGCTTCATTACGGTGCCAATTCCTTCGTTAATTTCCTGATTAGATTGGCGCAGCTCTATCTGTGTCACCTTGGCAAACTCATGATCCTCTGCTAATTGGCTGAGATGGGTATGAACGAGCACGTACAATTTTTGCTCGATGGTTGAGGCTTCTGCGATTCGTTTGCGATTGGTTTCTACAAATTGTCCCATCTTTTCGTTGAACAGGGAGATCAAGATATCATCCTTGTTTTCAAAATAGAGGTATATGGTGCCGTCTGCTACCTTCGCCTCTTTTGCAATCTTCGATACTTGGGCGCTGTAATAGCCCTGACGCGCGATCACACGAACAGCAGCATCAATAATGGCTTGATACTTTTCCCCCGTTTTCTTTGCCATACATACCTCCATCTTTACTAGCACTGACAATAAAATGAATGATTGCTCATTCATACACAGTTTAATATACGTACCGATCAGTGTCAAACATAGCTCCGGATAAGAAAACCTCGCCTTCCCATAAGGAAAGCGAGCCGCGCTGCCCTTCATTCCCATCAGCTTGTTTCGACTTCTTCCTCGGCTTCTCGCCGCAATCTGTCCTCGTCTTGCAATTGTCGTCTCAAAACCTTGCCGACGATTGTTTTGGGAAGAGTGGAACGAACCTCGTATTGTCGCGGAATTTTATAAGCGGCTAACCTTTTGCGACAATGCTCCTCTAGCTCCTCCTCGTTTGCGGTTTGCCCATCTTTAAAAACGATAAAGGCTTTAACCGTTTCCCCGCGGTATGGGTCCGGCACACCAATCACCGCTGCCTCCTGAATCGCAGGATGCTCAAACAATACTTCTTCCACTTCACGCGGATAAATATTGAAGCCACCTGCAATGATCATATCTTTTTTTCGGTCTACGATGTAAAAATAGCCGTTTTCGTCCATGTACCCCATATCCCCGGTCAGCAGCCAGCCGTCCTTTAACGCAGCAGCTGTCTCCTCAGGCCTGTTCCAATAACCGCGCATCACCTGGGGACCTTTCACTGCCAGCTCTCCGACCTCGCCTTGGGGAAGCTCCTCTCCTGTGGCTGTGTCGATAATCCGGCAATCCGTGTCCGGCCATGGCAAACCGATACTGCCCGTGATGCTTTTGCCCCAAATCGGGTTTGAGTGCGTCACCGGGGAAGCTTCTGTCAACCCGTAGCCTTCAACAAGCTTGCCTTTCGTCAGCTCCTCGAACTTGTTTTTCACCTCAATTGGCAGTGGAGCTGAGCCACTAACACATGCTTTGATAGAAGACAGATCATGATTTTTTAAATCGGGGTGATGAATGAGTCCGATATACATCGTCGGCGCCCCGGGAAACAGTGTAGGCTTCTTTTTATCGATCATCGTAAAGATCTGTTCGACCTCGTATTTCGGTACAAGAATAATTTCAGCAGCAATCGCGATGCCTTTATTCATGACCGTTGTCATGCCATAGACATGAAATAAGGGCAGTACACCAAGAATCCGTTCCTTGCCCTTTTCGAGCCGGTAAAGGACAGCTTGGCACTGGATGGCATTGGCGATGAGGTTGGCATGTGTCAGCATCACACCCTTGGCTACTCCAGTTGTGCCGCCGGTATACTGGAGCAGCGCGATATCCTCATCGGGATTATTTGACAAGTACACAGGATTGGGATCACAGTCATCTAGAACGGTAAGAAAAGACTCAACATCACCGCCCAAAGCAACTTGTGGATTTTGTCCCTGTTTTTTTTGAACGAGTGGGTACATCATTTTTTTCAGAAAAGGAAGGAAATCACCGATACTTGTGACAATCAGCCGTTTTAATGGAGTGGATGAGCGGACCGAAGACACGCGACTGTACAATAAATCCAACGTAATGATGGTTTCTGCTCCCGAATCGGTAAGCTGGTGAATCAATTCACGCTCGGTGTAAAGGGGGTTTGTCATAACGACGGTCGCACCGGCAAAAAGAGCACCGTAATAGCTGATGACAGCCTGCGGCGTATTGGGCAGCATAATGGCAACACGGTCGCCTTTTTTCACACCGCGCGCAATCAATGCGTTGGCAAATCGGTACGTCAACAGCAAAAGCTCACGATACGTAATGCGCTTTCCCATAAAATAGATCGCAGAGCTATCTGGATAGGTTGCAGCAGACTGTTCTAGAAAATAGGTCAGAGGAACACGGGGGTATTCCAGTGACGGTGCAGTTTCGGGTGGGTAATTGGCTATCCAAGGCTTGGCAATTGACATCGTCATTCCCTCCATCCCTTAAAAGGCCTTGCCTCTCCCCTATGATCAACATTTATAAGCTCTCCCTCTTCTTATTCTATTCGAAAAATAACCAATTTTCCAACTAATTCAGCAAAAAGGAGCATTCACCTTGCAGAACAAAAAAGACGCTGTCTCCACCTCCGACTCGCGTCTTCGTACATATACATTACGGTGTAAGTGTTTGTAAAATTTGTTGATGGACTCTCGCGCGTTCTGCACTTGGGACTAAGTGGTACCAACCGAGAATTCCGTTGTGCCAGATTCGTTCATCCTGCCCTACCAACGTATCGGTCTTGATGGCATTTGGTGTTGGATCGCCATACGACAGCAAGAGCGAGGTAATCTCGAGGTCAGTCAAATCGGTTTTTACATGTTGACCCAAGATCTCCATGAGTGAAAATACTTTGGAATACACCTGTGCAGAGGCCCCCTTTTCAGCGAGTGCCTTGAGAATTTCCTGCTGCCTGGCGATACGTTGGTAATCGCTGTCCTCCTTGCCTAGATCGCTTTTGCGGTACCTGGCATAATCGAGTGCCTGCTCTCCGGATAGAGCTTGCAGACCTGGCTGGATGTCTATGTAGGTTCCATCACTTGGATCACTGTACTTCATCCGTTTCTTCACATCGATTTGAACACCGCCAAGCTCATCGACGATCTGCCGGAATCCATCAAAATCAACCGAGATGTAGCGATCAATTTTTATATCGAGAAACTGTTCCAGAGACTCTTTCACCAGCTTCGTGCCGCCAAACGCCATCGCGTGATTGACCTTGTCAAAACCTTTCCCGGGCAGTTCCATATAGCTGTCCCGCGGAATGGAAAGGAGATAGGCAGATTGCTTGGCAGGGTGCACTGCCGCTACCATCATCGTATCGGATCTGGCCCTCTCCCCGTCTCTGCTGTCCACTCCAAGTATCAGCACGACAAATGGCTTCAGAGGCTCTGTGCCCGTCAAAAGATCCCGCGTGGGCAGGGAGATACCCGCTTGTTTCGCTGTTTCCTTGGCCTGTCCATCTATCGGCATGTACCATTTCTGAGTCATCTGCTTGTACTGGTACGCACCGTAACCTACGGCGAGCAATGCCCCGATAACGAGACAGGAAAAAGTGTGAAAGATAATCTGTTTTTTGTATCGTTTCAAAAATGATAGAAACATCATCAAAAAGCCTCCCCCTTTTGTTGAACCAAAGCCCCCAGCTCGACTCGCTTCCTTCGACAGGGGTTTGATTCCATTTTTAACCGGGGAAGGCTTGTTTAAACGTTGCTTTTAGAATCGTTCGACGACCATCGCCATGCCCAAACCACCACCAACGCACAAGGTAGCAAGCCCACGCTTTAGCTGACGGCGTTTCATTTCATGGAGCAGGGTAATGACAATCCGGCAGCCCGTGGAACCTACAGGATGCCCCAACGAAATGCCGCTACCGTTTACATTGGTGATCTCCCGAGGGAGTTCAAGCAGCTTTTCCACTGCTAAATACTGCGCAGCGAAGGCTTCGTTGACTTCAATCAGCTCGATATCCGCCAACGATAATCCCGCTTTCGCCAGCGCCTTTTTGACAGCAGGAACAGGACCGTATCCCATCAGGTCAGGCTCGACTCCCGCTACCGCCCAGGATACGATTCTGCCAAGCGGAGTAATCCCGAGCTCTCTTGCCTTTCCTTCCTTCATCAAGATGGCAGCCGAAGCCCCGTCGTTCAACCCTGAGGCATTCCCCGCTGTCACTGTGCCGTCGTCGCGAAAGCCTGGCCTTAGCTTGGCGAGGCTTTCCATGGTTACTCCTCTGCGCGGAAACTCGTCCTGCGTGACGAGCGTCTCGTCGCCTCGTTTTTTAAGCGGCACCCCGATGATTTCTTCCGTGAACAGTCCGTTATCGATGGCGCGGATCGCATTATGCTGACTGCGCATGGCGATTTCATCCTGCTGCTCGCGCGTGATGCCATAGCGATCCACCAATCGTTCGGCTGTCTCGCCCATCAAAATTTGATGATGGGGGTCCGTCAGCAAATCCCACATGGCATCCGTCATCTCGCCATGCATGAGTCGCTTGCCCCAGCGCGCATTTTTCAGCACATAGGGTGCGTTGCTCATACTTTCCACTCCCCCTGCGATGACGATTTCGCTGTCACCCAAGAGGATTTGCGACGCAGCACTCACCATAGCCTGCATGCCTGACGCGCATTGACGCTGTATCGTGTAACCGGTCACTTCCTTGCCGAGACCTGCGTCCAATGCGACTACTCGGGCGATATTCGCTTCATCCGAGCGCTGGATGCAATTCCCCAAAACGACTTCATCAATCTGAGCAGCCTCTACTCCCGATTTCGTCAATACTCCGCGAATCACCGTCTCTGCCAGCTTGCGAGCGCTTACATCCTTCAGTACACCACCAAACGTGCCAATTGGCGTCCGTCCGGCAGCAGCAATGACTACGTGCTCCATGTCGTTTCCCCTCCATCATGTTTCCAAAAGGAAGTCCAAAAAGTCGGGAAAACACCCTCCCTTTTGAACTGGTCCTCGGAATGTTTTCTCTATTGTCTCATATTCGAGTTACAACGCTGACTTGACTTACGTTTTTCTTTTCAACAGGATGGTTACCCATTCGTCTGAATACCGTTCTTTTTCTGCGCAAAAGCCAGCTTCTTCATACGCCGCAAGCACGGCCTCACGATTCCAGTCTACGATACCTGAGAGAACAACCTGCCCATCTGGCGCGATTCGCTCTGAAATCAATTCGAGCATGGCAATGATCTCATCGCCCCCGATATTGACCAAGATCAAATCAGCCTGCAAAGGGAGCTGCTCCCGGGTAGCATCCTCCCTCGCATCTCCGATCACAACGCGAACGGCTTCTTGCGGCAACTGATTGTTTAACGTATTGACCCGTACCTGGTACTCGCTTTGCGGATTGACATCTACAGCCCAGACTGGCTGTTTCGCTCCATTCAGGGCGCTGTACACTGTGAGGATACCTGAACCGGCACCGATATCCAGTACCTTTTTGCCTGCGAGATCCAGCTCCTGCAAAAACAGCAGCATGTCCTGGGTTGTTCCGTGATAGCCAGTGCCAAAAGCGGCCCCTGGATCAATCCACAATATATGTTCAGCATCTTCAAGAGATGCAGGATCTGTCCATGTCGGGGCTACCCACCAGTCTCCAATTCTCACCTCACGGAATTCTTCTTTCCATGAGTCGTTTTCTTCTGCTACGATCTCCACTTCTTTTAATGTCACACGGCCATTCCATCGAAGAATATAAGCTTTTAGCCTCGCTACATGTTCTTCCTCGCTATCCTGCTCAGGCTCAAACAAATAACCGACGACAGGACCTTCTGTATTTTCTACATAATCGTAGCCGTTTTCCGTTGTGAGCACCTCAATTTGCGGCTCCATCCAGCCTAATGTGTACGGACTGGTCAGAACTTCCGCAACAAACAGATCCTCAAGATCCGGTTCCACTACTAAGGTGTATTTTAGCCACATGCTTTCCATGCTTCATTGCTCCTTTCCATGTAATCCCGGCTAAATCCAACGCTTGTCCTCTTCGCAGCGGGAGGAGAACCTTTCGTAAGAGAAGAGAAACTCTCACTTTCATCTGCTGTTGGCAAGGATGATAGGATACATGTTATGATAATGGAATGGACTATTTTACCGCAGGGAGGTTAACCATGTTTGACGAATTCTTTTACCGCCGTCGGAAAAACAAGGGACTCTACATTGTCATGATTGCCCTGATTGTTCTCGGCATCGGCATGTTCGCAATGGGCTTCCTCTATTTGTTCTAGGGTTGCTTTACTTCCCCTTGTTTACTCGATTATACTTGAGAATGTATTTTTCCTGTACGTTTGATATAGAAAGAAGGTTCACTCCATGTCGCGAATTCTCATCTCCGGGTACTACGGCTTTAACAATGCCGGAGACGATGTGGTCCTGTACGGCATCATCAGCTCTCTCAAGCGGGAACGACCGAATATTTCCATGGCCGTCTTGTCCAACCAGCCTGATCGGACAGCGGAATTGTTTGGGATTGAGGCATATAACCGCTGGAGCTTCGGAACCATCGTCCGCGAGCTTTCGCGAAGTGACATGCTAGTGATGGGCGGCGGTACACTGATGCAGGACGTAACCAGTCCGCGCAGTGTCCTCTACTACCTGGGCATCGTCACCATTGCCAAGCTTTTGGGCAAACCCGTGGTCTTTTACGCACAGGGGTTTGGACCCATCCTCAAATCGCTCAGTCGCTCCATGATCAAACGAGTGGTGAATCGGGTAGACGTCATCACCGTTCGCGACTACGAGTCAGGGGAAGACTTCAAAGCGTGTGGCGTCAAAAAAGCGCCCATTCATATAACAGCTGACCCTGCTCTTACGATTTCGCCTGATGACATCTCGGACGAGCGCGGCCGTGAACTTTTGCATGGCATGTTTGCCGATCCTTCCAAACCGCTGGTCGCCATCTCCGTGCGCGACTGGAAACAGGAGCAGCAGTTTAAACGGACGATCGCCAAAGCGGCAGACTGGTTTATTTCGCGTGGCTGGAATGTCCTGTTCTTACCCATGCACGTTCCGAGCGATCTGGCTCCATCGAAGCAGATTATGGAACAAATGGAACAACCTGGAGCCCGTCTGCTCGATGTTCCCGTTACCTTTCATGATATCATGTCCGTACTGAAACAGTGTGACTACGTCGTCGGCATGCGGCTTCACTCGCTGATTCTCGCCTGTATGCTACGTACGCCATTTGTCGGTATTTCGTACGATCCAAAAATTGATCGTTTCGTTGAACGTGCCGGTATGCCTAATGCCGGACATATTACTGAGCTGAATGAAGCATCCTTGTTGGGCATGCTTGCCGAACGACTGGACAGACTCCAACAGGAAGTTGACGTGGTAACAGAGCATTCGCGTCTTCTAGAAATTGAAGCTGCCAAAAGCAGTGAGCTCGTGCTTCAGGCGCTTCGCAAAAAAGGCTGACCTGGAAAGGAGGACTACCAAATGTCCGTTTCCTCTCAAGTATTACTTGGTTTAAATCGACTGTTTCCGCTCCCTGTTCATCCATTCAATCTCGCGAACAACGGGGAGATGAGCTATACCGAATGGCAATTTCAAAAAGGGGATCAAACGATTCAGTTCTTCCTCCCCTTTCACTCCCAAGAGCAGATGTTCACAGATAAAACAGTCCTTGATATCGGCTGCGGTGGCGGCGGCAAAACATGCTATTACGCTACCTTCGGCCCCAAAAAAATGATCGGCATTGACATTGTTCCCCATTATGCTGATGAAGGAAATGCTTTTGCCGCCAAAAAAGGATTGGCTGATGTCGTCTCTTTTATGACAGGTGATGCTGCAAACATGACATTTGCGGACAACACCTTTGATACGATCATTATGAATGACGCAATGGAGCACGTAGGCGAACCGGAAAAGACTTTGGAAGAGTGCTTCCGTGTCCTGAAGCCGGGCGGACATCTCTATATCAATTTTCCGCCTTATTACCATCCATACGGTGCTCACTTGTCCGATGCTATTGGCATTCCTTGGGTCCATTCCCTCTTTTCCGAGCAAGCCCTCATCGACGCTTACAAAAAGCTTGTACGTGATTTACCGGATGGCGCTGACCGGATCTCATTTCGCTTTGACAAACGTCCAGACGGTAGTGAAACGATCTCTTATATCAATCAAATGACGATCAAGCGTTTTCGCCGGATCCAGCAAGGTGTAGTCCAGCCAGCCGTTTATGAGCGCGAGATACCACTTCGCAATCAATTGAAAGGATTGGCACAACTACCGGCATTCCGCGAGTTCTTTGTCAAAATGGTCGTATGTGTCTATCAAAAGCAATAAAACGTGAAGGCCCCTTCCTCCTGATCTTGGAGAAAGGGGCCTTCGTTCATTTATACGACTATGGTTCATGCTTTACTGCGCCTTGGACGATGGCTGCTTCTTTCGAATGGCATTTATGAAACTACGCAATTTGTTGCCCCCAGGAAGCCAATCCAGCTCCTTGTCTTCAATCAATGGAATGAGCAGTAATAGTCCCAGATAGACGATTAGCCCTACACCCACCCCTGCCATCGTTTCCATCGCGCCCAGAAGACGCACCTTCTCCTTGCCTGCGAGCAGGAATCCAGTGGCCTCTGTTGCCCCCCATGCCAAAAGCAGCATCAGGTTGGCAACCAATAGCGGATACAACGTGTCGAAACGCCAGTTGATCGGTACGACAACGAGCTTCTTGATCGCCCGCATGTTGAGTACACAGACAAATGCGGTCGCACACAACCAGGACAAGGAGAGTCCGTCCATCCCCAAGAAAGATGTGAATAACAGCGTCGCCGCCACCTTGACCAATACACCATAAAGCAAATGAAGGGCCGGAATTTTTTCCTTACCAACACCTTGCAATATCCCGTTGGTAGCGAGCAGAAGAGACAGAGGAATCGCCGTAACGCCCAGAATGGCCATTGCACGCGTTCCTTCCATATCTCCATAGAGTGCGAGATTGGCTCCCTCTGCTACCGCTGTGAGACCGAGCCCTGCTGGCAAACCGATGAGCCAGGCGAAGCGAAGCGACAGCTTGGTCAAGGTTGTGACCCGTTCTCCATCGCCTTGTCTCTTTGCCTCAGCAATAGCAGGGACAATCGAGAGGGCAATCGACGAACCGAACAGACTCGCCATCTGGAGAAGCGGACCGCCCCGGCTGTAAATCCCGAACCACGTATCTGCTGTCAAGCCATCTACATTCCATATATAACGGAAAATATTGATCGCAAGAAACGAATCAGTCAGGCTGAAAATCGGAATAACCAGTGCACTGACACAGATCGGCCAGGCAATACGCCACATAGATTGGAAAAAGGACAGGTCATACCACCAGTCCAGCCGCCTCCACTGCGCCCCCACAAATACCGAGCTTTTGCGATTATGAAGCCACATGAGAGAAGCGAGAAAACCAAGACTTAAAAACGTACTGATCATCGTCCCAAAATTGACGCCCGTGATGACCGTATCTGTATCTTCCCCTAGCGAAACCAGATACAAGGAAGCAATCAGGATGAATGCCACACGTAACGTTTGCTCAACGATTTGGGAAAGACCGACATACAGCATTTTTTGGTGGCCGTAAAAGAATCCGCGAATAACCGCGATCAGAGGCACAAACAACAAGGAGAGCGAGATTGCACGAATCGGCTCAACCAAGTGCGGATTCCCCATCAGCTTGGCCATCAAAGGAGAACTCACATACAGGATTGCAAACAAGACAATCCCGATCCCCCCCATCATGACCATGCTGCGGGCGAGAATTTGGCCAACAGAGCTCTGCTTCCCTTCTGCCAGTGCTTCCGCAATCACTCTGGACAGCGCTACGGGTACACCCGCTGTGGCGAGAATCAGAAAAGTCAGGTAGAGCGGATAAACCTCCTGATAAAGTCCCAGGCCGTTATCTCCCACAATCTCCTGAAGCGGAATTCGATAGAACATCCCGATAACTTTTGACAAAATCCCCGCAATGGCTAAGATCAATGCGCCAGCGAGAAAGTGACTTTTTTTCAACATGGGTAACTCCTTTACTTATATCCCCGACTTGAGTCTTACCCCAACCTATATGAACTCATTCTCTATCCTACTATCAAATGCCCATTCCAGCAAACAGGTATAACGATGGAATTTGGCAGGAATACTGGTGAAAAACAGATTCCAACGACTTCTTTGAATCGTCTGCCTGTAAACGAGGAGGGTATTCATGCCGATAACCGGATTTTTCATTCGTCACCTGCAGTGGCCGTTGATGGAGATGCTGAAGGAAAATCGTACGCGCCATTATTTACAAGATTTGCGATTAGCCCAAAACTTGGACAAGGACGTACTGTTGGACAGACAGCGTCTAAAGCTCGGCAAGCTTCTCCAACATGCTGTGCAAAACGTACCCGCCTACAAGGAATTCGCAGCGGAATGGAAAGAGCGAAGTGACTCGCCCGAACGCTTTTTGCAACGTCTGCCCGTTTTGACCAAGAATCACTTTCGGTTACATGGTGATCAGTATCTTACTGAAGGCGTCCCACCTCATAAGCTGATCAGCAATCGAACCGGCGGATCTACTGGCGAACCTACTCGTTTTTTCCTCGAACGCGCAGCCGTGGAACGATATGAAGCCGCTCGCTGGTTGGGCTTATCCTGGCACGGCATCCAAATGGGGGACCCGTGCGTCATGATTTGGGGTTCCCCTCTTGAATTAAACCAGCAGCAGGCTCGCCGTTATCGCTGGAAGGAACGCTGGTTAAAAAACAGACTCCTGCTCTCTGCCTATGCGCTAGATGAGCGGCGCCTCGAAACCCATCTGCGCTTCATTCAACGATTTCGTCCAACTTATTTATACGGTTACACCTCTGCACTGCACACGCTGGCGCAGATGATGCTGGACCGTGGGTGGACATTAGGCATTCGGCTCAAAGCCGTCGTATCCACTGCCGAAACCCTACATGAGCATCAGCGAAAAACAATCATGAAAGCCTTTCAAGCTCCTGTGATCAATGAGTACGGCGCCCGAGACGGAGGAATCATCGCCTACCAATGTCACGCCGGGCATATGCACGCATTTAGTGACAACTGCTTTCTCGAAGTCGTTGACCCGATTACGCATATTCCTGTCTTTCCAGGGAAGACTGGCGCTTTGCTCGTTACTGACCTGCATAACACCGTCATGCCCCGTTTACGCTATCAGGTGGGTGATGTCATCGCCTTCTCACAGGAAGAGTGTTCTTGCGGGATCAACTTCCCTCTTCTCTCAAGCATTGACGGCAGAGAGGACGACATGTTCATTGCCCAAAATGGCCAGTATGTACACGGCCATTATTTCAATCACATCGTACGTAATTTGGACAGCTTTCGGACCTTTCAACTCGTACAGCATGAGCCCCGTCGCTTGAGTCTCAAGCTGGTTAAAGAACCGGATCGCTATTTACCAGCGGATGAAGCGCGGCTCTTGGCCGGGATCCGTTCCGCCCTGGGTGATGTACACATACAAGTCGCCTATGTCGACCACATCCCGCTCTCCCCTTCTGGAAAAATGCGCTATGCGATCAGGGAATGTCCGCTTATGAACGCCCTCCCGCTGGAGTAGCTCGTTTTCGCACTTTTTGGAGCAATTCCGCTACCAAGGGCTCTCGTAAAATTGTGAGTGCCAGTACATAAAGAAGGGCCCCTCCTGCGATTCCGATCGGCAAATACAGCCAGACCGACAGTTGGGATAACCATGGGTCTACCAGCATAATCGCTCCACCCATGATTGCGCAAGCTGCAATCGTTTTTGCCATCGTCTTAAGAAAGCTTCCTTGTACGGGATTTCCTACAGTTCGCCAAAGCATCAAAAACAATAGAAGAGCTTGGCTCACTGCCGATACCGCATTGGCCAGCGCGATACCGCCATGTCCCATGATGGGAATCAAGAGCCAGTTGGAGGCGATGTATACCCCGATGCCGATCGCTCCAATGATCACCGGCGTCCGCGTGTTTTCCAACGCGTAAAAAGCGCGAGTCAACAAATCACGGGCAGCCAGGAAGTACAGACCGAGACCGTAAAAAGGCAATGCCCAAGCGGTAAGTAGAACAGAATGCTCGTCGAATGCTCCTCGTTCAAAGGCAAGTCGTATGATCGGCTCCGCGTACAAGGCAAGTCCAACAGTAACAGGTACCAATAGAATAAAGAGATAGGCAAGTCCTTTTTGCAGGATTTGCTTCATCTCTGCCATCTCGCCTCTCTTTACGTGGCTGGCCAATAGCGGGAACAACGGCAGCGTAAATGCCCCGACAAAAATAGCCATCGGCAATTGAACGATCTGGTTTGCATTGGCGAGAGCAGATATAACTCCCGTCCCGACTCCCTCGGCAAACCCCCGCTCCAAAAAGGTAGTCGCCTGCGCCACGACAGCGCCAATCAAAATCGGGATGACGCGCTCTCCCATTCCTTTTAAAGAAGCATCCTCTCTCCAGGCAAACGATAACCGGTGCTGGTAACCAAACCCACGGAGAGTCGGAAGCATCGTCAGCATCGCTGCCAAGTAACCGATTGAAGTAGCCATCGCCAGCCCATTGGGGCCGTAAATCGGAACCAACACATACATGCTGATTATGACCAAGGCCCCATTCGCCACAGTCCCGAGAGTCGGTGTGAAAAAATGCTGGTGGGCATTGCATATACTCGACCACAGCCCGGTTAATCCAATGAAGATAGCAGATGGCCACATCCATTGGAGCATACTAGCTGTCAGCTCCAGCTTTTGTCCGGTCAATCCAAACATGGCAGCAAGTTCATGAGAGAAAACGACGCCTAATGCGGCAATTACCGTGAATAGGACTAATATGATCGTCAGCAGCTTGTGATAAAGTCCTGTGGTGCGTTGTTCTTTTTCCATTAGACCGCGCATGGTCGGAATCAGTACCGCGTTTACGGCTCCGGGTATAACCAAAAACAAGGTCATCGGGATTGTGACGGCGATATTAAAAGCATCCGCCTCCATTCCAGTACCGTACAAGCTGGTAACATACACCGTACGGAAAAAGCCCAGAAGTCTTCCAACCAGCGTCAGCATGACAATCATGGATGCAATTTTTAGCAAACTCATGTACCCAATCTCCTATCCCTAGTAAAAAACTCTATCGAAGCCTAAAAGCCTGTGCGCCTAGAAGCGGCCTCGTCCCATTTCGTGCCCTTGAAAAACAGTTCAAACACCTTGTAATCATATCTTATTTCTACTATTCCTACCAACCTCTTTCCGCCCGGCTTGCTACTTGTATGATGGATTCATTATAATGGATGGGTTAATCCCTGCGTGTAGGAGGACTACAAACAAAATGAGAGAAACCGTGTTGAAGTGGGGAAGCCAATCAACCACCTGGTTGTATCTATTATTGGCCTATCCGGTAATTGATTTCGTCATGCGGAAAATTCTACCGATTCCAGTCGTTTCGTCTTTTTGGGACGAGGCTTTGCTGATCGTCCTGCTGGTGTTTACGTTTGGTGCTTTTTTACAGACCAATCGAACAATGCCTAGCATGAAGCATTTGCTCGGGGCTTTTTTTGTCCTTGGTATTGCCTTGATGGTGACAGACATGGCGAACTGGAGCGCAAGTGTAGAGGGATTCCGCTCTGTCTACCAGTACATCATCGCCTTTTTGATGGGCTTTTATTTATTGAAGTCTGTTGAAGATCTCGACAAGTTCATGAAAGGACTTGCTATCATCGGCTTCGTCGCTGCTGCTTACGGAGTCATGCAGGTCGTACTCGGTGTGAAAACACCAGAATCGTGGGTACAAGAAGGAGAGGCCATTACCACTCGCGCTTTCTCCTTTGTCACCAGCCCGAACGTCTTAGGTAGCTATATGGCGTTAATCGCACCTGTTGCTGCTGGTCTGTTTGTGAAAGCCGCGAATCGAAAAGAGAAGTTGATTTGGGCTGTCGTCACACTGACAACCTTGCTTGCTTTGCTTTTGACCGGCTCTCGTGGAGCCTGGTTCGCGCTGGCGCTTGCAATGTTTGTTTGCTTCTACTTATGGAACAAACGCATTGCCGGTTATCTCGTATTGGCTGGGATCATCGGGGTTGTGGCATTGTTCTTTGTGCCAGAATCGGTGCCGATGGTAGGTACTGTCAAGAACCGTATCTTTACCTTGTTTACGCCGGAGTATTTCGAAGCTAGCAGTGAAGGCGGACGAATCGGCCGTTGGGGAGAAGCTTATGACAAGATGCGAATTGAGCCCCTGTTTGGCGTCGGGCTTGGCCATCACGGTGGAGCAGTCGCCGCAAGACAATTTGGCACGATTTATTCTGACAGCTACTTCTTCAAGAGTCTGGCGGAATACGGCTTAATTGGGATCATTCTGCTGATCGGCCTGGTCATATCCATGCTGCGCTATTCTGCGCGAGCCGTACGCAAGCTGCAAGATTCGCCGCACTTCTTCTCCGTACTGGGGCTATTTGGCGGGTTGATTGCGGTAGCGACACACAACCTCGTGGAAAACATTTTTGAGGTGCCATTTATGTCCCTCTATTTCTGGCTGTTTGGCGGCTTTTTGTGCGCATTATTCGCCGACCAGACACAATCAAAAAGGTGGTGAACCCATGCGCCGCAATCCTATTCTATCTACGCTGAGCTGGGCTCTGTACGCCATTGCCCTGCTTATGATTTACCACTTGATCATCAAGCCTGCGTTCCTTGATCTGACCTGGATCGCTTTGCTTGTGTTCTTGCCATTGCTCGCTTTTTGCTACTATGTCATTCACCCGTCCGAACGGCGCCAGGTGATCGTATTTACCATCGGCTTTCTGCTTTTGGATCGAGCTTTGACCCGAGTAGATGTAAAAACGACTGCCGCTCTTTTGATTGGCGGAGCAGTTGCGGTCATTGTCATTGCCCTTTTGGTCAAATGGTATGGACGCCTGAACTGGAAAGCCGTCGGGTCCCTCGTGCTCATCGCTGTTTTGGCGAACGTCACGTTTAACCGGGATACACTGACTGCCTTGAGCCATTTTACCGTTCAATACGAATCGGATCGGCTCTACAATGGCGCTTGGGTCGATTACTTCCCGATGACGCTGTACGACGTCGACGGCGATGGCAAAATGGAAATCATCACATACGGCAACGCCGAGGAGCTTCCATTGCCCGAAAAGGCGGAAAAGCCAGAGACAGACGAGGAGAAAAAAGCGCTGGCAGAAAAACTTCGCCATTTGCAGCCTGAACCTGTTTCCCTCTATGTCATGACCTGGAAGGACGGCAAAATGGTGCGCATGCCGAACGATCAGATCCCGGCAGAAACCATGACGCTGATCAAGGAGAAGCTGCCAACGGATTACCCGGGCTTCCCGTACTACACGATGAAGGACGACCAGCTCGTTCCAAACGTGCAAAGACAACCGTATTCGGAAGGCATGATGCAAGCCGGGACAACGCCATACCGCGCTTTCGCGCTCGATATGAACCATATCGCAAGCATGCTTGAGCAAAACAAAGGCAGCATGGATGTCCGCCATGAGCTGGGGACGAAGTACAAAGATCTGCACATCACAAACGGCATGCTGACCGGAACATACGATGGCAAACCATTCGGCGGCTCGACAAAGGCCACCAAGCTGCTGACGACCATGATGTTGCCCGATGGACGCGAAGGGCTGATTGTCCTCGGCGAGCATCTCAGTGTGCTGACTGTCGAACCGGATGGCACGCTGACAGAAGCGTACAAGCTGACCCGCAAGGAAGCGGAGCTCGCCACAGGGGAATTCATTCCTGCCGATATCGACCACGACAAAGTGGACGAGCTACTCGTTGCAGGCAGACCTTCGTACATCCTGAAGCCAAAATTGGACGGCACGTGGGACATTTTATGGGCAAGCGCAGAAAGAGACAAGACCTTCCGCTTCTCCAACTTCGCCGCGATCGGCAGCGACCAAACTCCTGAGATCGTTGCCAAGGCGAGAAGCTGGGTGAGCACCACAGACGCGCGTTATCTTTCTGGCTATGACTACACTCCTGAAGGCTTGAAGCAAAACTGGCGCATTTACATGCCGCTGATCAACGTCCAAATCGGTGACATCGACGGCGACAAGCAAAATGAAATTATCGCCAGCATGGAGAATACGCATCGCATTCTCGTGTTCAAGCAGCACAACATTCCGGTATTCGTGCTGACCATCATCCTGTTCGTGGGACTGCTCGGATACGGAGTCGTAAGGAGGTTTCGCCATGCGTAAAAAGGCAAAGGCATGGGCACTGCTCGCCGCGATCTGCGCAGCCTCCCTGCTCAGCGGCTGCACGTATGAATCAGGCACAAAAGCATTCGCTACCACCAATTTCGATACGAAGCCGGAGCAGACGACAACGGCTCAGACCGAGTCTGCTGAAAAATGGCTGAAAACAGCCCTAGAAAAAGGGAAAACGGAAAAAGACGCGCAGGCCTTCTGGTACAAAGGCTATGTGATCAACAGAATCCTCTCTCGCTCGACGACAAGCATGTTTGACGGGGCGGTCCTAAACGGCAAAGGGTACAATGTCGGCACACGCATCGCAGCACAGCCGTATACGTATTACCGCATCGACGACAAGCGTTACATCCGCGCCAACGAGTACTGGGTAACCGCCCCGGACGAGCCGCTCGAATTTGACGTGCTGAAGGGCTTTGAGGATTGGTTACCCTTCATGGATAAGGCCGTTCAATTGCCGGACGAAAAAGCGATCGGTGTCGTCTGCGTTCCGTTCCAGTTGAAAATGACAGGTGCGGACTGGCTGAAAAACAGTCAAAGCCCCCTGTTTGAGCCATTGAAAAAACAACTGGGCGATCGGCCTGACCTCGACTACATTTTGAAGGAATCCACGATCAAGACGACATTCTGGTTCGGCAAGGAAGATCGCTTGATCCACCAATACGAGACCTGGATCATCCTGCCCCTGCCAGAAGCAGGCACGATGGACCAGCAAGTCAAGTTCAACCTATACAAGTATGGCGATACAGGAGGCATCAACATCAAAGCTCCTGAAGAAGTGGAAAAGTATTTGTTGTATTAAGCTCCATTCTGCAAAAAAAAGTGGCCTACTGCAATGTTCTTGCGGCAGGCCACTTTCCTCTTTTATCTAACTTCCCACACCACCCATGCTCCCTTTCGACTTCCAGAGCACGATACTGTATCCAAGGGCGACAAAAGAACACGTCCCCATCGCCAAATAGAGTGCAGCGCCCCCAAATTGCTGAAACATCCAGCCACCTGCAATCGACCCGATGATCCCGGAAATGCCGAAGAATAGTACCGCCAGTACGGTCTGCCCCGTCGCCTTCCACTCCTCCGGGATAATTTTGTACAAATACTGAATGGTGGCAGTGTAAAAGATGACGAAGGTAATGCCTTGCATCAGTTGCAAGTAAACAACCCACCCGGCTGAGGGGACAATCGCACAGAGAAAGTAACGAATCGTATAAAGAGCTGAGGCAATCATAATCAATTTGATTTCACTCCAGCGGTTTAAAATACGGGCACTTATGGCAAAGAACGCCACCTCGCTCATCGCCGCCAAAAACCAGGCTTGCCCAACATCTCCTGTCGTTCCTCCAAGACTTTGTACATACACTCCAAGAAAGCTGTCATTCGTCCGATGCGGGGTAGCCGCAATCAGCACGAGCAGAAAAAAACGCAGTGTCTTTGGATAGAGGAAAAACTGCTTCAGCTCTTGCCAGGAAAGCTTTTTATTACTCGCGGGAGCATCAGAGACGATCAGAATGAATAGAAAAGCCAGTACCCCGTAGCCCAGAAAAAGCCACACCAATTGCTCCATTCCTACTCGATCGATCGTCCACCCGATGAACAGGGAAGCCGTTGCATAGCCAATCGCCCCAAAGGTACGAATCGATCCAAAGCTGATGCCCCTCATCTCGGCAATCCGAAAATTAAGACTCTCTGTCAGCGGATCGGTCGGGAGCAGAAAAAAATACATGGCCCCTACGAGAAGAAACAAAGCGGAAAAAGGGGCAGAAATAAACAAGAGGACACCTGCAACAATGGAGAGGCCCAGTGTTAATAAAATAACCCGCTTGATCGTTTTGTAGCGGTCGCTGACCATTCCCCAAAATGGCTGGGACAAAATGCCGATGAATGAGCCTGCTCCAATCAAAATCCCGATTTGCGCTGGTGTTATTTCCCGAAAGGATAGGTAAACCGGCAAAAACGAAATGAAAATAGACAACAAAGAAAAATAAAAGAAGTTATAAGCACGCAAACTATGTATTGCCGTTTTCATCTATCATCTCACCCGACCTAGACAAAATACCCCGCAACCATGTGCGGCTGGCGGGGCTTGTCAGTTTTTATGTGGTAATCAGTTCTTCCATGAGCTGTGCAAGCTGTCTGGCTTGCTCGCGTCGCTCGTACGGCCTTACCCTTTCCGCAAAGTCTGAACCTCGCTCTTCACCGCTCGTTTGGCCGTCAGCCTTCCACTCTTTGTACAGTTCCAGGTATGCGTGTTTGATCGCATCCTTTTGTTCGGGGTCAGCCACTTGTCCCAGGCGGAAATTCTCGATGATCTCTGTTGCTTCGCCGGGTTTGTTCAGGGCGAGGATCGGCTTGCCGATACCCATGTATTCATAGAGCTTCCCGGGAATATAAGCACCCGCATCAGCAGATACATCTCCGATCAGCAAAAGCGCATCTGCTCCTTTCATCAATCCCAATGCCTCTTTGTGCGGCAGGTTTCCGAGTAGCCGTACGTTGTCTTCTAGTCCGAGCGCTTCTACACAATCCCGGTTTTCGGAATAACCGGGATAATCAAACACGCCAGCAAAGCTGAGGAGTACGTCCTTCTGATCGACTTCGCCCGCATCAATCAGTTCGCGAATGGCCTGCAGGAGAAGGCGCGGGTTTCTTTTTTGGTACAAGATTCCTGCGTATACGCAATGAAATGTACCAGGTGCCTCATGGCTCGGTGCCAATCCGTCAAAATCCCCCTGGTCAAACCCATTGTAGATCAGCTCCATACGCTTGATGCGCTGCTGATGCTTCCCCTGAAAATTCGCGGCAAACGTAGCCGTTACCGTCGTTACCGCGTCCGCCTCGGCCATGACGCCCTCTTCCATACGCTCTTCCATTCTTTCGCGCCATGCAATTCCTGATGTGTGCATGTTCTGTGTCCACGGATCGCGGAAGTCAGCTACCCATTTGCACTGAAATTCACTAGCGAGCTTACGAGCGACAAGATGATTGGTCACTGGTCCTGATGTCGAGAAGATCATGTCAATTTTTTCACGGCGCATAATTTCGCGCCCCAGCTTCATTGCTCCCGGCATCCACAAAATTTGATCGTCCGGGATCATGAGGTACGGCTTTACCTTTTTGAGTACATTCACAAGCTGCTTTTTCAGCGCCGATTTCACAGAAGACCGCGATGCATTTGCACCGGCTGCAGAGACTACAGGGGCAGACGCAGCAGCTTGTCCCCGCTTAGGGAACAGAGGCAATTCCTTTGCGCGGTGAATCACAACATCGCTAGGCAATTGCGCCAAGAGAGAAGGATCTAAGGTTGCATGGTAAACAGGGTCCACTGTCAATACATGAACCTTCCAGCCAAACTCCCCCAAATATTTAGCCATTTTTAGAGGTCTTGGTACTCCGCCTCCACCGATGGGGGGAAAGCCGTAGCATATAATCAACACAGCGTGCGTATTCATTTCGTAACCGTCCTTATCCTTTTCATTTTCCTCCATAAACGATACCACAAGTGCTGTCTTATTGCGAATCTATCAGGCATCTGCTATAGTGAGAATGGTTTCCTTAATAAGATTCGGGTGAAATGACATGAGCAAATTACGAGTCCTCCACGTGATTGGCGGGGGGGAATATGGCGGTGCGGAACAACATATTTTAAATTTAGTCTCTACTTTCCCTGAAGAGGAAGTAGAGGTAGCGGTAATTTGTTTCTACGACTCGCTTTTTGCCAGCAAGCTGCGAGAAGCAGGAATTTCTGTCGTCACACTGAATCAATTCGGACGATTTGATTTGCGGCTGCTCCGTGCACTGAGACGTGCCTTTCTCTCGTTTCAGCCTGCCATCATACATACGCATGGGGTAAAAGCCAACTTCTTTTCCCGATTGGCCTCACGCGGAATGAATCTGCCCTTGCTAACTACTGTCCACAGCGCGCTGCGTTACGATTATGCCAGCGCCCTTGGCTATATGATCGTGAGTCTGATGGAGCGAAGTACGCGACTCTGGAACCGGCATTATATCGCGATCAGTGGTGCGATCTCCGAGATCTTGCGGGGACAGGGTGTTTCTGCTGCCGATATCAGCGTGATTTACAATGGTATGGATCTCTCCCCCTATCGGCAAAATCAGCTGCGCGCTTCTGACCGTAGTCGGTTACGCGCCGAATGGGACATTCCTGAAGACGCTTTTTTATTCGGGACAGTTGCTCGTTTTGTTCCAGTAAAAGGATTGCCGATTCTTCTCGATGGCTTTGCTCAATTTGTGCGTGACACAGAAAACGCTCCTTTTCTTGTCCTGATTGGAGATGGTTCGGAACGCGGGATTCTGGAAGCAAAGGTCCGGGAGCTTCATCTGGAAAACCGTGTCCGCTTTACCGGGTTTCGGCAGGACATCCCAGCTTGTCTACATGCCATAGACGGCTTTGTTCATTCTTCTCTGTACGAGGGTCTTGGCTACACCATTATCGAAGCTATGGCTTCCGAGGTACCTGTAGTCGCCAGCAATGTGGGCGGTGTGAAGGAATTCGTCTTTCATAGGGAGACAGGCTTGGTTGTGGAACCGGGCGACCCAGCTGCTCTGGCACAAGCAATGGAGCAGCTGTACACCTCGGCCGAGCTGCGGGAGAGCCTGGTAAACAACGCCTTGGAAAAGGTAGAGGATTCCTTTACGATTCAGCAGATGACAGAGAAAATTCTTGCCCTCTATCGCAAGCTGCTGACCTGAGAAAAGCACGACTCGCTTTCTAACAAGCGTCTGTCGTGCTTTTTTCAATGGAACCTTTGTTAGAAGAATCAGTTTTCGTAGTTGCCTACTTTCTCACAATCTGGTTACATAGAATGGGAACGATTTAGATTCGCAGGTGAAAGGATGAAGAAAGATGAAACTATTTCTATCTGTAGATATGGAAGGGATCTCCGGAATCGTTGACACAAGTTATATCAATCCTGACTCAGGAATCAACTACCAGCGCGGCCGTCAATTCATGACCGGTGACGCCAACGCTGTTATTGAAGCTGCGATCGAATGCGGAGCAACCGAGATCGTCGTAGCGGACAGTCATAACACCATGAACAACATCCTCTGGGAATCCCTCCATCCGAAAGCCAAACTTTTGGCAGGTACACCCCGCGACTCTTCTATGGTACAAGGCTTGGACGAGAGCTTTGATGCTGCTATGTTCATCGGTTACCATACCCGCCAAGGAGTTCCTGGTGTCCTGAGCCATACCATGTCCGGTGTCATCCGCAATATGTATATTAATGGACAGATCGTGGGTGAATTTGGGTTTAACGCCGCGTATGCTGGCATGTACAACGTTCCGGTGGTAATGGTCTCCGGTGACAATCTCATCGCTAAGGAAGCTCTTGACCTGATTCCAGGACTCCATACTGCAATCGTCAAGGAAGCTGTATCCCGTACTGCTGCAATCTGTCTATCCCGTGAGGACGCAACCGCCGAATTGAAACGTCAGACTACGCTTGCCCTCACAAACCTGAAGCAAATCGCTCCATACCGCACTGCACTCCCTGTGGAGCTTGCCGTAGAATTTTCGCATGCGGGTCAAGCAGAGCTCGCGGCTATTGTTCCGGGTACCCGTTATGAAACGGAGACGAACACACTCTACTACAATGCAGCCAATCAGCACGATCTGTACAAAACGATGCGTGCTATGCTCAACCTCGCATCTGGCGCAGAGTTTTTCTAATCTCCATTAAAAAGGAAGGAGAGCACAGCCTGGTCATTTTCGCTGACGCTGTGCCCTCTTTTCGGATCCTCCCCCAACTACGTGCTGCTGTTTCCTCCCACTCCCACGCTTTGTTGTTGCAACGTATTCGCCGAATCAATGGCAGCATCATTCCCTGCAGCACTGCTTCGTCCTGCGCCAATTGCGATTTGGGTCGTATTTGGGGCATTGGTGAACTGGCTATTGATTACAACCACAATATGTTTACTCCCGTTTAAAGGAGTTTTTACAGCCATACGTCTTTAGGGTAGACTGACGATCCGGCATTAAGCAAACGAGCAGTTTTGCTTAACTTCTAATGTCCCAATAGTAGAATAAACATTTAGGGACTTTCCGAAGAAATCACATTAGGGTGACTTATAATTGGTTAAAAGCAAGAAGGCATTTGTTCTATAACGAAGAATAATATCCGCAAGAATAATGATGAAGGAGAGGATCGGATGGAAAAGTTGATAGGGGAGTACAGCCAAGACTATGCCCTGTTGCGAGAAGCCGTCGAAGGATTGTCTGAGGAAGAGCTGCGTTTCCAACCTGCACCGGACAAATGGAGCATCCATCAGATTGTGATCCATGTGACGGATGACGAAATCCTGTCGACACATCGGCTGAGAAAAGTCTTAGCGGAGGAAGAACCGCTTCTGCTATCATTTGATCAGGAAGCCTGGACGGATAACCTGGGATATGAACGATTGGACCGCGAGCAGCATCTGCTCCTGTTCCAAATGCTTCGGGCCAGCATGCTGACGCTTCTGGAAAATCTGACTCCCAAACAGCTTGATCGGGTCGGGCAATATCCCGATGGAGTGCGGTACACGTTCAAAGAGCTGCTGGAATTGCGCATCGAGCATGTCCGTGACCACCTCGCCCAGATCGAGCGGGTAAGGCAGGCATATCGGGAGGATAGGGTATAACACTATATGCTAGTTGTGATTAAACTAACGAGTTCGTTAGTTCAATAAAAACAGCGGCCAGTCTAAGACTTTAATTTCAGGTCTTAGGTAGCCGCTGGTTCATTAATTGGTGAAAAAAAACAGACCCATGAATGAGTCTGTTTGTCGTTTATCGCTTTTATGCTTTTCGAACGTTCGTCGCCTGAGGACCGCGTTGACCATTTTCAACGTCAAAGGTAACCTCTTGTCCTTCGTCCAATGTTTTAAAACCTTCGCCCTGGATCGCGGAGAAATGAACGAACACGTCATCTCCACCATCTCTCTCGATAAACCCAAAACCTTTTTCACTGTTAAACCACTTTACTTTGCCACGTTCCATTTTAGCCTCCTAGCATGTAACCATAACATGAAGTTGAAATTTTTCTTACCCAGTTAGTATTGGCAGAAATGCTATCATCTATACGTTTTGTTGATTCTTTCTTTAGTTAGCAGCCTCTGTGGCTTGTCTGGCTTTGCTTTGATCAATGACAACCTGCCCCTTCCAGCTTCCTTTTGTTTTTCCAATTCGGTTGACATCCACATTCAACGTAATAGACTGCGGTAATTTTCTACCATCCGTAACAAATGCCAGAATGCCCTCGGGCTGATCATGATCAGCAATTCCGGTATTGATTTCCTTTCCAGCAGCGTCAGTCAGGTAGAAGGGCAGTCTGTCTTCTTTACTCGTCCCGATAAATGGCAATACACTATGCCCTTCCAGCCCTTGTTCCTGGTAGGTAGGATTCTCTACCTGCTTGCCGTCCTTTGTCCCCTCATTGAGCACCTCAAGGCCTGTTGTATCGAATTCAAATGGAACCAGCGTCCCGTCCAGCTGCTCAATGCTGTAGTGAATAAGCACTTTTGTATCCTCCACATAAACTTCCTTGAAGTGGATGGAAATCCCTTGATCCGTCATTTTTTGATCCATGGGTACAGACAGACCCTCGGACACAGCACGCTTCACGCCGTCGTTTACCAGCCCGTTCAGATCATGATTGCCAGTAAAATAGGATGCTCCGTTCAAAGTAGCGTACACCCCTGTTGGCAGTAAGATGGCTGCGGCCAAGCATATGGTCAATACTCTTTTTTTCATGGAAAAAGTCTCCTTTTTTTTGTGGTAGCGAATAAAGGACTGCCTGACGCTTTCGTCCAGCTCTTCGGGCACCTCTATCTTTTCGATATGTTCGGTTAAGGACTGCTTCACTTTTTTTGAAATAGACATTCTTGGAGTTCCTCCCCGTTCAGTTCGGTGTCAAACCATGCTCGGATGCGCTTCAATGCCAGATGATTTCTCGATTTGGCAGTACCTATGGGAATCTGCAGTAACTCGGCAATCTCGTCATAAGAATAATCGAAGTAAAACCGATAGATAATGACGCTCCTCAGCTTAAACGGTAACGTCATAATCGCTCGCTGCATCTCCTGAGAAGACTCTGTTTCCAGCAAAGGCTCATCAGGCATCTCAACGTGCGGTTTTTCACCTAAGCGATTTTTTCGCTCGAGTAAACGGAATCTTCTCCAAATCTGTCTACGCCAGCTTTTGACTTGCCTAATGACAATACCATTCACCCATAAAAGGAAAGGACGCTTTCGATCATAGCTCGGCAGCGCTCTCCACAACTGGCAGTAAATCTCGCTTACGATATCGTGAACATCTTCTTTATTACTGACCATGGCTGCAACCGTACCGTATATTTTTTTGCTTGTCATGCTGTAAACCACTTCAAACGCTTCCTGGTCCCCAGCGATTAATTTATCCAGCCATAGATCTAACATTTGCTCATTCATTGGAGGGCCCCCTGAAATTGTATACATCATGTATTGGCTCTCTACTTTGAATTGGTTCACTAGGTTTCATCATTTTTTTACGTGAGAAGTACGTTATGTCCTTTTGTTATGTTCCGGCGGTAGTGGAAAAGAGGAAACAGCGCTTACTCTTCTACCTGCCTTCTTTTGAACTATTTTATAAAAAAAACTTCTATAAAAACGCATAGAAGCGCGTTTATAGAAGTTTCTTATAAAAGTCTATTTGGACGAACATCGCCTTTTTAAATACGAATCAAGGTAGCATGATCAGCCACATCAAGCGGGATTCGATTCTTCGTATCAAACAAGATAGGAGAATCTGCCATTTGACCTGTCAGGGCCGCCCAATCGACATCTGCGAATTCTTTTTGCACAGCGGTCAGAAGCAGGGCATCTGCCCCTTTGATCGCTTGCTCCAACGTACTTGTTTTGTGCTCGTAAACGGTCGGAACAGCAGGATCGTAGGATCGTACCTCTACGCCTTTTGCCAAGAGCAGCTTGATCAAATCGTGTACAGGGCTGACACGGTCGTCATTGGAAAAGTCTTTCATGGCCATTCCCAAAACGGCTACGCGGCTGCCTGAGAGCGTTTTTCCTTTTTCCTTCAGTGCTGTTTCCAGCATGCCGATCAATACTCCTGGAACCGCGTCATTGATACTGCGGGCCTGCTGCAACAACGGCAGGGCCACTTCCAGCTCACGCGCCTTTGGCTGCAGGTAGTGAAGTGCATTTGGCAAGCAAAAGCCCCCTACACCTGGTCCAGGCGTCAACAGGTTGACACGTGTATGTGTATTTGCCACTTTGATCAGCTCGAACGTATCAATGCCAAAAGCTTCGGAAAAACGCGCGAATTCCTGCACCATCGCGATATTCACATCACGTTGAATATTTTCAATAACCTTCGCTGTTTCCACGACTCGGATGTCAGAGATGGTGATTTCCGTTTCGTTAATAAAGGAAAGCAGCTCTTTTCCTTTTGCAGCGCTTTGCTCATTAATTCCGCCAAGCACGAGCGGCATGTGGATGAACTCTTCAAAAGCTCGTCCTTCTGCAATCCGCTCCGAGCAGTAGGTCAGATAGAAATCGACGCCTGCTGTAAGTCCGCTCGCTTCCTCTAAAATCGGCAATATAACCTCTTGTGTTGTACCGGGTACAACCGTACTGCGGATCATGACCGTATCGCCTTTTTTCAGCACGCCGCCCAATGTTTGCGCACAGCTTTTCAAAGGTCCCAGATCAGGATCACCGTTATGAACCGGCAAACCAACTGCCACAATATAATGATTCACTTCCGCTGCTGCTTCCTCATAAGAAGTCGTTGCACGGAAACGCTTCGCTTCAATCTGCTCTCGAAGAATTTCCGAGAGGGTTTTCCCCTGATAGGACTCCAAATGGTGGGAATGAGCCGCATTGATATCATCGACCACGTGAGGTAGGGCATCAACGCCGACGACGTTTGCTCCTTTCATGGCGTAGGTAAGCGCCAACGGCAAGCCTACAAACCCCAATCCTACAACAGCTACGCTTACAGGCTGAGTCATTGCGTATCTCCTCTTTCACGTTCTCTAGGTAAGGTCCAGGCAACTATTCAGTCACTCGGCCAACGGCAAATCAGTTACGACATGTAGTAAATACCTGCGGCAATAAAAATCACGCACAATCCTATGAGGACCTTGTACAACGTTTCCAAGGCGGTTCCTCCCCATGCTCATAGTCAAGGCTTGGCTCCCTGCCAAATCCTAATTATACTCTCGAATGAAATATCGTTCAATACAGGTTTCTTTTTTTAGAAAACCTGGCTACGCCATGCCTTTTTGGCGGAGCCGCGGTTGCACTTATACTGGATAGGAATTTTATAAATTCCTATCTGTACAAGCTGAGCCAGATGCATCCAAATAAACAGATAGCGGACCACTCACGTACACCTGACAAGCTAGACGAAAACCTTTTCCGAGTGCATCTTGGCCTAGACGATACTGCTCCGTCGCAGAGGCGCCAGATGCAGAACCTTCAGGTATTTGCATGCGCAGTGCGCACGTTCTGCACTTTCCCGTCGTACAAAAAAAATCAATCGGCAGCTTGGCACGCACCAGGCCCATGAGCAGGTTATCCCCTGGAGTCAGATAGATCACCTGCTGCCTGGTTCCTTCCCAGACAGTAACCGCAATAGAATCTTTCTTTTCCACGGTGTTCCCTCCCACAGGCTGCTGGTGAAAAAGCTTTCGTTATTTATCGCGACAGACTGGCACCTATAATATAGGAAAAGCCAATGGACAGGACCATCGCGATAAAACCGATCGCCCTGTTGTCCTTGGCAATTTCCTCGTCGATCTTGAAGGTGGGGGTCATGAACTCGAATACGAAGTAACTGACCATAAGTAACAAAAAGCCGAATGTTCCCCAAATCAGTGCTTGACCAAGCGACAGGTGCGCTTGGATTGAATAGCGGAAAATATTGGCGATGCCAAAAATTTTCCCTCCGGTTGCCATTGCTACTGCAAGATTTCCCTGCTTTAGCTCCTGCCAGACCCGATAACGCGTTACCAGCTCAAACACGGACAGAAACAAGATCATCGCCAGTCCGGTGACGGTAAAATAAGCGGCAGTAGCAAAGTATGGATTGTGCAGAAGGCTTGCCATGGTTCCCCCTCCCACTTATCTGCTTATTTTAATTCGGCAATTGTAGCACCCACGCCACCTTCACCCTGTCCACCCAGGCGGAAGGATTTGACGTTGCGATGATGCCTCAGGTATTCATGCACACCTTTGCGAAGGACACCCGTACCATGGCCGTGAATAATGGACACCGAATGCAACCCGGCCAAAAGGGCGTCATCCAGAAACTGATCAATCTCCCTGATCCCGTCTTCTACATTGTAGCCACGTAAATCGAGATCCATCTTGATGTTGTCGCTTCTGCGCTTGACTGATGTGTATGGTGCAGCTTGCGGCTTTTGCTGCATCGAATTTTGGACGTTCATATCTTCGCGTTTTACTTTCATCTTCATGATACCGATCTGCACCAAAAATTCGTCATTGGTTACTTTTTCCAGAACGGTACCTTTTTGACCAAAGCTTGTGACCATGACTTCATCACCTACTTTGATCTGCGCCTGGCGCACAGCCTTGGCTGGCTTTTTGACCTTTTCCTTTTCCAGCTCCAGCACAGCATTCCCCAGGCGTTTCTTGGCATCAATCAAGCGGTGCTCCTTGATCTCCATGCCCTCTGCCATCATCTGGCGCAGTTCACGGATGATCGTATCCGCTTCTTCTTTTGCCAGTTGCACAGCGATTCGCGCCTCGTCTTCGGCTCGTTCCATTCGCTTGTTCTTCTCTTCAGCGAACTGTGCCCGCTCTTCCTCCAGCTCACGCCGCAGTGCTTCTGCTTCTCGTCTGAGTGTCTCTGCCTTTTGCCGTTCTGCCTCTGCTGTCTTGCGGTTGCGCTCCAGGGAGGCAATCATGCTCTCTACCTGATTGTCTTCTTCACTGATGGAGCCACGTGCTACTTCAATAATGTGCTCGGGGAGTCCCAGACGTCTCGCAATGGCAAACGCATTGGAACGGCCTGGCACCCCAATCAGGAGGCGGTACGTAGGCCGCAGCGTCTCTACGTCAAACTCGACGCTCGCGTTGATTACCTCGGGCCTGTCATAGGCATACGCCTTTAGCTCGCTGTAGTGAGTCGTGGCGACAAGACGCGCTTTCGATTCAATCACATGATCAATGATCGACATCGCCAGGGCTGCACCCTCCGTCGGATCTGTTCCTGCTCCGAGCTCATCAAACAGGACCAGGCTTTTCTCATCCATGTTTGCCAAAATATGAATGATATTGGTCATATGGCTGGAAAAGGTGGATAAGCTCTGTTCGATAGATTGCTCATCGCCGATGTCGGCAAATACCGAGGAGAAGACTGTCATTTCGCTTTCTTCCTCCGCTGGAATATGCAGTCCAGACATCGCCATCAAGGACAATAACCCGATCGTCTTTAAGGAAACTGTTTTCCCCCCTGTGTTAGGACCTGTCACGACAATCGCCTGGTATTCCCCACCGAGCTCTACGTCTACAGGTACGACGACTTCTCGCGGGATGAGGGGATGACGCGCTTTTTTCAGATGGAGGTAACCTCGATCGTTGAGACGCGGACAGATGGCCTTCATGCTCCAGGCCAGTTGGGCCTTGGCAAACATAAAGTCAAGCTCAGTCAATGCGTCTACATTCTCGGTCAACGCCTCAACTGCAAAAGAAACCTGTTCGGTCAGCACGTAGAGAATTCGCTCGACCTCGCGTTCCTCGCGAAGGCGCAGCTCCCTCAGCTTGTTGTTCATCGCGACAATGATTTCCGGCTCAATAAAGAGCGTAGCACCCGATGCGGACTGATCATGCACAATACCGCCGAATACATGCCGATACTCTTGTTTTACCGGTATCACAAAACGATCTCCACGAATCGTGACAATATTTTCCATCAACATCTTCTGATAGGAGGACGAGCGAGTCATCTGATCCAGCTTTTCCCTGATTCTCGACTCTAGTTGTCTGATCTCTTGACGAACCTGACGCAGCTCGATGCTGGCACTATCCAAAATCTCGCCACCTTCATCAATACAGCGGCGAATTTCTGTTTCCAACTCGCGAAGGCCCTCAATTCGCTCTGCTTCCTGCTGAAGCAGAGGCAGCTCGTGATCATCGCACATATCCAGCAAAAAGGACTTGAGTCGTCGTCCAGCCATAACGGTGCTGGCAATATCCAATAGCTCCATCGGGGCGAGCATCGCATTCAGTCTGGCACGCTGCACCGGGCCACGGATGTCCCGAATCCCCCCGAGCGGAACACTCCCTTTCAGGCGCAATACTGTAGCCGCTTGAGCTGTCCCCAGCTGAGCTGTCACTACCTCATCCAGCCGCAGAAAGGGAACCAATTCGGACGCTTTTTCTTTTCCATATGTGCAAGATGCCTTGTCAATTAACAGGGCGACCATTTTATCATACTCTAATGTTTTTAATACCCGTTGTTCCACTTTGATCCTCCTTATTTTAAGCAAGCAGCGCCCAAACGTATCAGGCGACGGGAGCTACAGTTCAACCAGGCAATCCTTACGATCTTATCATTATATCATGAGAGCCGTTTCAAGGATAATTTTACACGCCCCCTTTTGGCATAGTTCGACACCCAATGAGCCACAATGAAGATGAAACAATCCCAAAGGAGGAGTACACTTGACGATCATGCGCCATATAGTCCGCTTTATCGTCGCTGCCGTAGTCCTGATGTTTGTCGGGTTTTTAGTCCCCGGCTTTTCTGTAAGCAGCTTCTGGACTGCATTTCTAGCTGCGGTTGTAATTGCCCTCTTGGGCTGGGCCGTAGAAGCCATGTTCGGGGATCGCATTTCACCCTATAATCGTGGCATCATCGGCTTTCTCGTCAGTGCCGTGGTCATTTATTTGACCCAATTTATCGTCTCCGGCTTCCGCGTAACGATTCTGGGAGCGCTCCTTGCTTCTTTGGTCATCGGGATCATTGACCTGTTTATCCCGATTAAGACCCATATGGATATGCGCAATGGCGACGCTGGGAACAAGCAAGAGACCTAAATGTATGCGAAAAAGAGCCACCCTTTTGTATACGGGTTGGCTCTTTTTTTGCGTTTAACGGACCATTTGCCTGTGAATCATACCTGCCATATAGCCAGCACCAAATCCGTTGTCGATATTGACAACCGCTACTCCATTGGCACAGGAGTTCAGCATAGCCAAAAGCGCTGCTACTCCGCCAAAGTTGGCACCGTAGCCCACACTGGTGGGGACTGCGATCACCGGTTTGTCTACGAGGCCGGCCACAACACTGGTGAGTGCCCCTTCCATGCCAGCGATACAAATAATGACCGCTGCCCCTCTAATCTCCTCCAGCCTATGAAACAGGCGGTGAATGCCTGCCACTCCTACATCCGCAATCACTCTGGTTTCACTGCCAAAGCAGCGCACTGTCCAGGCAGCTTCCTGCGCCACCTGCCAATCCGAGGTTCCCGCAGCGACTACGGCGATATAACCTTCACGCTTTGGCATCAACGGCTTTTTACTGAAGATGAGCAGACCCGCTTCCGCTATGTATTGAATGTTTGGCCGCTGTTCTTGCACTTGTTTTGCCTGCTTCTCACTGACCCTTGTAACCAGAACCAACTCCTGATGTGCTTGCAGCCTGTCAATGATTCCAATAAGTTGGTCTACACTTTTTCCCGCCCCGTACACAACCTCAGGAAATCCAGTTCTTCCAGCCCGATCGAGGTCCAAAGTGGCGTAATCCAGACGGCTTGCCCCCATCAGCAGTTCCTCCGCCTGTTCGATACTCAAGCGTCCAGCCTTCACTTCATGCAGGATGCTTTTCACATCAGCCATGACTTTGTTTCACCTCTGTTCGAAGTACTGCGTTCATACTGCCAGTCTGATAGCCAAACAAATCCAAGGTGACATACGAAAAACCAATTTTCTGCAGCGTCTGATTAATTTGACCATGATAGTGAAGCACACGGCTAAAATCTTCCGGACCCACTTCAATTCTGGCAATCGTATCATGATGCCTGACTCTTACCTGATGAAAGCCGAGACTGAGCAAGTACCCCTCTGCTCGATCCACTTGATCAATCTTTTCCAGCGTGATTTGTGATCCATATGGAATTCGGGAGGAAAGGCAGGCAAATGACGGCTTGTTCCACGTCGACAATCCCATTTCCCTGGATAACGCACGGATGTCTTCCTTGTAAAAACTTGCTTCCTGCAGTGGACTGCGTACACCACGCTGCGTGGCAGCTACTCGGCCCGGACGATAATCTCCCTGATCATCCACATTTGCCCCATCACAAATGACAGCCTGCCATTCGTTTTCTTCGGCCATATGCCCTAGATGCTCATACAAGCCATCCTTGCAGTAAAAGCACCGGTTTACTGGATTGGAGACAAAATTGGGATTCTCCATTTCCCTTATTTCCGTAGTAACGAAACGGGCACCGATCTGATTTGCCAAATGTTTCGCCGCTTCAAACTCACGGGTCGGAAACGTTTCGGACGCCGCCGTCACCGCAATTGCCCGATCTCCTAATTCTTCTACTGCCCGAGCCAAGAGAAACGTGCTATCCACACCGCCGGAAAAGGCTACCAATACCGTGCCCATTTCCCGCAAAATGCTCCCCAGCCGCTCATTCTTCTCACCCAGAGTTAACCCCTTTGTGTCGTGATTTTGTTGGTTGTTGGCATCCATGTGTTTTCTCCCCCTTCGGTCCAAGCTTTATCCTTACAATGTGAAAAGAGAGGCAGCAGCCCCTCTTTTCATTCATCTATCTTTTTTCCATTTGCATCTTCCTGAAGGATCTTCAGCAGTTCTTCGTACTCTTGACGTAAGCGGAAGTATTCGTCCGCAATATTCACCGCAGAGAGTACTGCAATTTTGGCAGTGTCCAGACGATGGTTGCCGTTTGCGATTTCGTTCATCTTGTCATCAACGAAACCGGCCACCATGCGTATGTGATTGACACTTGCCTTGCCACTGAGCCGGTATTGTTGGCCGAAGATATCCACCGTCAAACGATTTTTCCCATCAACTTGCACGAGGGGTTCCTCCCTACTGCGACACTCGCACTACTGTATCCTTTTTAGGTTACTGAAAATGTCAGATTTCGTCAAGCCATCTTACATTCTCAGTTCTGCACCTGTATTGTTTTTCAATGCTTCGATGACGGAAGCGGTCACTTGTTGGATTTCTTCATCTTGCAAGGTACGCTCTACATGACGGAATACGAGCGCAAAGGCCATGCTCTTTTTGTCTGTGGCAATCCGTTCGCCCGTGTATACATCGAACAGCGTAAGGGATTCAAGCAGCTCGCCTGCCGCTTCGCGAATGGTGGCTTCCAGCTGGCCAGCCGGCACGCTGCGGTCGACAACGAGAGCGAGGTCGCGTGTCACTGCCGGGAATTTAGGCAGTTGGTTATAATGGCCAACCTCAGTCGCCACTGCGATGAGCTTCCCTACGTCAAGCTGGAATACGTACGTTTCGGACAGATCATACGCTTTCTCTGTACCAGGGTGAATCTGGCCCAGGTAACCGAGACGCTGATCTCCTACACAAATCTCTGCCGTACGGCCTGGATGCATGCCTGCCAGATCAGCTACAGCCTTATACTGAGCGGCTGTAATGCCAAGGCGCGCCAAGAGGGATTCGACAACACCTTTTGCCTGATAGAAGTCTACGGGCAGCTTGGCGCCCATCCAGTTTGGCGGCAGCCATTGACCTGTCAAGGCACCCGCTACATAGAGGCGTTCGTCTGGAAGCTGTGTCAGCGTTTCTTCTGAAGTCAAGAATACCCGTCCCAGCTCGAAAATACCTACGTCATGGTTTTGACGGTTTTTATTATATGCGATTGTCTGGAGCAAGCTCGGTATGAGACTTGTACGCAATACACTGTGCTCTTCACTCATGGGCATGAGCAGGTTGACAGGGGTTACTTTTTCCTGATGCAGACCAGATACATCTTCTACACGGTCAGGGTGAACCAATGCATAGGAAATTGCTTCGTTCAGACCTGCACCGATCAGATGATGACGAATAGTCCGGCGCAGTTGTTGCTCTTGCGTTAGTTGACCTTGTGTTGTCATACCTCTAGGCAAGCTTGTCGGGATGTTGTCATAGCCGTACAGGCGAGCCACTTCTTCGACCAAGTCCTCAGGCAGAGTAATGTCTCCGCGTCTCGTCGGAACCGTAACTGTCCAGCTGTCATTTCCTACTTCGTACGGGAACTGCAAACGGTCGAAAATCACAGATACGTCGGAAGCGACCATAGACGTACCCAAATGCTGATTGATTTTTTGCAGGGAGACCGTTACTACAGCAGGTGTTGCTTCCTTTACGACTGCTTTCGCGATTCCTTTGGAAACAGTAGCTCCAGACAATTGCTGAATCAAGGACGCTGCGCGCTCTCCAGCTTCTTGTACCCGCGCCTGGTCAACTCCTTTTTCCCAGCGGACGCAGCCTTCTGTGCGCATTCCCAAGGAACGTGCCGTGCGACGTACCGTTTGTGGTGTGAACCAGGCTGCTTCAAGGATGATTTCGTTCGTTTCTCCTGTGATTTCGGAGTTGGCCCCCCCCATGACACCAGCGATGGCCAATCCTTTTGTCGAGTCGGCGATCAATAACGTCTCTGCGTCGAGTGTACGCTCCTGATCGTCCAAGGTCACCAATTTCTCACCCTCGCTTGCCAGACGAACGATAATCGAGCGATCGGCTACTTGTCCTGCATCAAAAGCGTGCAACGGCTGGCCGTATTCAAGCAATACGTAGTTTGTTACATCTACTACGTTATTGATCGGACGGATGCCGGCTGCCATCAAGCGATTCTTCATCCATTGCGGAGAAGTCGCAATGTTGGCATTGGTAAAGTGACGTCCGTTGTACTGGTAGCTATCGTTTGTTGCTTCGATTTTCACTTGCAACGGGTTATCTGCGCCGTTTTCGTTCAGCTCGATTTGTGGCAGCAAAACTTCTTTGCCCAAAATCGCAGCTACCTCGTAGGCCACACCCAGCATGCTCAGGCAGTCGGAACGGTTTGGTGTCAGACCGAGCTCCAAAACATAGTCATCCAATCCGAGGTAAGAGACAGCATCCATCCCAATTTCTGCTTCTTCGGGAAGGACCATAATGCCTTCTTGTTGATCTTTTGCCAGTAATTTATCATTTAAGCCCAGTTCCTTCGCGGAGCAAATCATCCCTTGGGATTCCACACCGCGCAGCTTGGAGCGCTTAATATTGAGGCCACCTGGCAATTTAGCGCCGATCAATGCGACTAGTACCTTTTGTCCTTTGTCTACGTTTGGTGCTCCACAGACAATTTGCAGGTCTTCACCCTGTCCTGCATCGACGACACACACATTCAGACGATCTGCATCCGGGTGCTTGCTTCGTTCTTTTACATAACCGATTACCACGCCAGATACGCCTGCATTGCGCGATTCTACTGCATCTACTTCAACCCCTGAGCGAGTTAGTTTTTCAGCCAGCTCATGAGGGTTCGTTTCACTTAAATCGACGTATTCCGCTAACCATTGGTATGATACCTTCATCTTTACCTCTCCTCTCTAGCCTCTGTTGAACTGACGCAAGAAACGAACGTCGTTGGTATAAAAATGGCGGATATCCTCTACCCCGTATTTCAGCATGGCAATCCGTTCAACACCCATCCCGAAAGCAAACCCGCTGACTTCCTCTGGATTGTAACCGGCCATCTCCAAAACGCGAGGGTGCACCATACCAGAGCCCAAAATTTCGATCCAGCCTGTTTGTTTACATACACGGCAGCCGTGTCCACCGCAGTTGAAGCATTGCAAGTCTACTTCGGCACTAGGCTCCGTGAATGGGAAGAAGCTCGGGCGCAAACGGACCTGTTGGTTTTCCCCAAACATTTGGCGTGCAAAAGTCAGCAAGGTACCTTTCAAATCGCTCATCCCAATTTTTTTATCGATCACAAGTCCTTCGATCTGGGTGAACTGGTGGGAGTGTGTAGCATCGTCATCGTCACGTCGATACACTTTACCCGGGCAGATCATTTTGAGCGGTGTCTTGCCTTCTTTTTTCAGCATGGTACGCGCCTGTACCGGAGAAGTCTGGGTGCGCATCAACAGTTCGTCTGTTACATAAAACGTATCCTGCATGTCACGGGCCGGATGGCCTTTTGGCAGGTTGAGCATTTCGAAGTTGAAATGATCCGTTTCTAGTTCTGGACCTTCTGCAACCTCAAAGCCCAATCCGATGAAAATGTCTTCTATTTCTTCGATGATGCGGGAGAGCGGATGCATGGTTCCCGCTGGTACCGGTCTGCCTGGCAATGTTACGTCAACCGTTTGGGACGACAGCTTGGCATTCAGTGCCGCTTCTTCAAACGCCTGCTGCTTGCCGGCGAATGCTGACTCCAGTGCTTCCCTCACTTCATTCACCAGTTGGCCTACTACCGGACGCTCTTCTGGAGAAAGACTGCCCATTCCGCGCAAGAGTTCCGTCAGCTCTCCTTTTTTACCCAGGTACTTGACGCGCAAATCCTGAAGTTGTGTGCTTTCCGTCACTTGGCTGATTTGGCCCAGTGCGGACTCTTTCATTTCTTGCAACCGAGTTTGCACTTCGTATCGCTCCTTTATTGTGCTTTTTTGTTAAAAAAAAAGAAAAACCCGCCCCCAAAAAGGGACGAGTTACTTTTTTCTCGCGGTACCACCCTTGTTAGACAAAAGCTTCTGCCTGTGACATCCCTGTGACAATATCACTAGTGAAGGCGCGACTTCTGTCTCACTTAAGATCATTGGTAACGGGAATGACCCGGCTGCTCCTACTGCGCCAAAAAGCGGTTCAGAGTGCGGCTCAGGAGTGAATTTCGCAGCTATTATGTTAAAGATGCTCTCAGTCTGCGGCATCTTCTCCCTGAAAACATATAGGTCCTGCGTACTAGTCTCCGTCATCGCTTTGCGTTATAATCAAGACGTAGGAAAATTATAGCGCAACAAGAGAGAACTTTCAATTCTACAAATGTTACATATCGCGTGGATGCTCTCGTTCGATCTTCTCGATGCAGAAAGGGGACTTTTGACATGATTGTTAATGTTTCCGCCCTCTATGATAAATCATGCACCTGCCGTCACTGCCAAACCACCTTCAGCACCAAGCGAATCAGAAGCGGCACATTGACGATGGTCCAAAGAGACAGTGTTTTTTACACGACGTTCAAGGAGCAATCGCTCAATCCGATTTACTATACGGTAAGTGTTTGTCCGCAATGCGGTTTTGCCTTTACTGATCAGTTCAGAGACCGGCTGGCTCCATGGCAAAAGCAAGTCGTAGATGAACACATCGCGGCAAAATGGACACCAAAGAACTTCGGATCAATAAGACAAATCACAGAAGCTATCGTGAGTTACAAATTGGCGATCTACGCCGCCGAGTTGACAGATCAGCCGCATGCAGTAAAAGCTGGCCTCTACTTGCGCCTGGCGTGGCTATATCGCTCCCAAGAAAATGTTGCCGAGGAAATTCGTTTCATCGACATGGCTGTCAATGAGTATGAGCAATCTTACATACATACAGACTACAAGCTCGGCGACAAGGAAATGTCCGAAGTACGCCTCCTGTACTTAATCGGCGAACTATACCGTCGATTGGAAAAGTTTGACCTCGCCATCAAATATTTCGGCAAAGCACTCGCCTTTCGCAACCATACAATCGAAAGCGGTATTATTCGGATGGCACAGGATCAATGGCAACTGGCACGCGAGGAATACAAAGAGAAAAAGGAGCAGAAGATCGGCTAGCGCAGCTGGTCTTTTCTTTTTCTTTGCGCTTCATAAACAAAAATGCCTGCTGCAACCGCTGCGTTCAATGATTCGGCTTGCCCGTAGATCGGAATGTGCACGTACTGGTCAGCCTGTCGCATCAGATCCTCACAAACACCTCTGCCCTCGTTGCCAATGACAATCGCCGTCCTCTTTGTGTAATCGGCCTCGTCATAAGCGATGCTGTCTTTTTGCAGGGAAGAGACGAGCAGGCGCCCTCCATTTCGCCGCCACTGCGCAGCCGTTTCGGGTAGTGCCCCTGTGAATACAGGCAGTCGGAACAATGCTCCCATGGTAGCCCGTACCACTTTTCCGTTGTATACATCGACGCTTCCCTTACCCAGTACAACTCCATCTACAGATGCAGCCTCAGCCGTCCGCAAGATCGTGCCCAGATTGCCAGGATCCTGGATTTCGTCAAGAAACAACAGCAGCAGATCTTCATCCGCACTCATTTTCTTGTCTACCCAGTCTGCCCAATCAGTCGCTATTTTTGTCACTTCTGCCACAATTCCCTGGGGTGATTTGGTTTCCGAAAGCTTGCCAAGCACCGCAGCAGACGCAGCAACCACATGAACATCCCCGGGATGGTTAGCCATGGCTCGCCGACAAGCCGGATCCATATCTCGATCATTGTCATACAGGATCGTCATAACCTCTGCTCCGCTTTTTAGCGCTTCCTCCACGAGGTGCGCTCCTTCAACGAGAAAACGTCCTTGTTCTTCTCTGCCTTTTCGGTCCAGTAATTGATTAAGCCGCTTGACCAGCGGATTTTGTATGGAGGTAATCACTTCGTGTGCCATGCTTATGCGCGCTCCTCAAATGCTTTAAGGTCTTTGTTATTTCCAATCACGACAAGGACATCTCCGTACTGGATGAGATCATCCGGACTTGGGGCAATGTTGAATTTGTCCCCGCTTTTAATCGCGATCACGTTTACTCCATATTTGTTCCGGATGTCTAGCTGGCGCATGTTTTTCCCTACCATTTTGGAAGACACAACTACCTCTGCCACACTGTAATCCTCAGCCAGCTCAATAAAGTCTAGGACATTGGCAGAAATCAGATTATGGGCAACACGCACCCCCATATCTCGCTCCGGGAAGACGACGCGATCTGCTCCGACTTTGTACAACACCTGTCCGTGCCGCTCATTCTGAGCCTTGGCTACAATCTTTTTGACACCCAGTTCCTTCAAGGTAAGGACAGTCAGGATACTCGCCTGGATGTCTACACCGATGGCAACGACTACCACATCAAAATTTCGGATGCCAATCTCCTTGAGTGCACGTTCGTCCGTAGAGTCGGCTGCTACCGCATGGGTAACAAATTGAATATTTTCATTGATGCGCTCTTCGTTCTCGTCTATGCCCATGACTTCATAATCCATTTCGTACAAAGTACGGGCTACGCTCGCACCAAAACGCCCCATTCCAATAATGGCAAATTGCTTAGACATCACTTATCTTCTCCTTCTTCGTGGCAGTATCCCTTCGCTGGTTGCTCAGTGCGAAGACAAAGCCACATCCGTATCCCCTAGAGGCTTGCTCCAATATCAAGCATTATAGCATAACGCAAACCTGCGCTACAAAAGGGTATGAGCAAACAAACTCGGACAAATACTAAGTTCGAATTAATTTCTAAAGAGAGGTGTCAGAACGGTCATGAATATTGCCTCGCTCAATTTGCGCCAAGCGATTATGTACAAAATGCAAGGATCAGACTCCAGTGCTGTAGAAGAGACCATTAGCGATGCGATCAGCAGTGGGCAGGAAAAGACCTTGCCTGGTCTGGGCGTTCTGTTTGAAGTATTGTGGCAGAACAGTGATACTTCCTCCCGCCAGGAAATAGTGCAGACCATTGCCTCCCACCTGCCTGAGCAAGCGGAAAAACCTATCTAACTGAAAGTAAAAGTGGCAAAAAGCAAGGGGAGGGACACTATGTCTCTCCCTCTTTGTGCTCTGCCACGGTTCGGTCTGAAGAGTGCCTGCACCACTGCAGGATGGCCAAGAAAATCGGAATGACAACCGTCGTCAAATAACCATAGTAAGTCAGCTTTTTGACGAAAGAAAAAAACGCAACGATGTTTTGCGGCCACAGCGAAAAATAAAAGAGCGGGATCATGAGGATTACGGCAGTGACTCGCTGAAACCTGATCCCCTTTCCAAACCACAAGCGAATGACGTAGATCATTGAATAATACATATTTCCGATGGTAGTAAACACCGATGCCATCCAGATCGTGAGAAAGGCGGACTCCAGCCTTTCCAAAAACCACCCGGTTCTTTGCGCGGTCTTGACCATCTCGAGTGTCGGCCAGATGAGATGCTGCAGCTCCTCGTAGCCAAATACGACAATGCCCGCTGCTACGGTAAGGACATAAGCCAGGGTCGTAAAACCCAAGCCAATCCAGCTTGCCAAAGCGATCCTGGCGCCCGGCATCGCCAATCCGAAATAAATCATCATCAGCTCATACCCCGTATACTGCGTAAAAGTACTCACCCCCGTCCCAATTACCTCCTTCCACGAGTCAATGTGCAGCGGCAACAAATTGTGCCAGCTATCGGAGTTGAATGTCGCATACGGGATGAGGAAGGCGGGAATGAACATGATCGGAAACAAGAGCTCGTTGACCCGGGCCAACACTTCCGGATCGAACATACAAAGGTACAAAACAATCAGGAACAAAGTAATCAGAATCACCTCAAGCGGTGTTTCCAACAGCACTGCCGTGACGATTACCTCCCCGAATCCACGCGCAACTGTTCCCGTATTCATAAATTGAAACGAGAGGAACAAAAGCATCAAGGGGTAGCTGAGCATTCTTCCTAACCCGGGATTACGACGCCCGCCAAGAACGAGAGGACTGTATTCGACAAAGGTGAGCCCCGGGTATTGCTTGCTTAAGTAGACGATCGCCAGCAGCGGAAACATAGCAATCACTCCACCTACAAACGGTCCCAGCCATCCCATCTCATGCAAAGTCATGGTAGCTGTACGGGGCATAGTCAGGATCCCCACCCCGATCATCGAGCTGATCATAATAGAGATTAATTGCCATGTGCTGATGTATCCCGTTTGTTTTCCCATTTCATCGCGCTCCTATTGCATTTCCATACCTAAGCGACGAATTTTGATCGTATAGACAACATCACTTGGGAAATTTTTGAAATCCTTTTCCCAGTCGTGCTTTTCCCAGTAATCTCGGTAGTGGTGAGCTCTAAGAGCAAGTCCGAGCTTCAGAAGGTCGCTGTTGTAATCCTTTTGCAACTGCCGGAACAGCTTTCTGGCCCTACCCTCCATTTCCTTTTTGATCAATCCCTGCATTTGTGTGATGAATTTTTCAGGGGGCAGATGGAGATTGGTTGTGACTTCCACGATATCCCCCTGAAGCTCACAGACAAAGGTGGCAGCATGTCCGCCATGATTTTTCTGCCCTGCTATATGGCTTCCTTTAAGCTCTAGCTTCTTTTTTACGAAATGGGGGCGGAAAGTGACGAATCCGTTATCCGTATTGGGCAAAGGGATAATGACATCTCCTCCGCGTTCCTTATTTCGCAGCTGCAGAAGCGACCATGTCTGGATATCATTGAGTGCCCCCACCATTTTATGTCCGCGAAATACAGCCACTCCTTTCCAGCGGACCTCCGTTGCACTCGCTTGTACGTAATTGAGGTATGGCTGCATCGTTTTGTTAGAAGTCTGGTTGAAATAATCTCCCAAGGTTTGATCGGGGATGGTTCCCATTTTGGCCCCGTTCTCGATCAAGTCCATCAGGAATACGACGGGAATTTGTGCCAGTTGAGGCTTGAACTTCAGTAAGGTTGCAGCCTCTCCTTCGACGACAATCGGCCACATCAGACGCCGAATTTGCGGCTCCCTCCGAAAGCTGTCCATGATGTCGCCAATTCCTTTTCTCGCTACCTTTTCACTGATAGCCAGGACTCGGGTATGACCTAAAAACAGCTTCTGGTTCAAGCGCAGCTGTAAATTATTGTTGGCATCGAGAATAGTCCTGCCTGTCACGCTCATGATTTTCACCGCATCGGCATTTCCCCCTCCCCCTTTTCCGCTGCTCCCCGCAATCTTGATGGGGATGGGAATTTGCACGGTCAGCTTGTACAAATCACTTCTACCCTCCACCATGTCGATGGCGATGGCAAGTATGGAGGTGCGTTCCTCCAGCTCCCTTCTGTCCCAGCACCCCGTCAGGAGGGAAAGACAAACGAGCAGAACTGTCGATCGAAACCATACTCTAGCCATCTGCATTCCTCTCCTTTTCTTTTTGTCCAAAGCCCCTCATGAAGATTACTATCAAATAGAGGGTAGGGACTCCCAGATTGAGGATGATGCTGATCATTCCCAAATAAGAGCTCACGCGAAAAATATCCACAATGTTTTGCGGCCATAGGGCAATAAAGTAAAGAGGGATAAACATGATAGCGGAAATAACCCTTTGAAACACAATTCCTTTATTGAACAACTGGCGCAAACCATACATGACCGCGTAATAGGCATTAGCCACCGTAGTGAACACGGCGGTAACCCATACTGCCAGGAAAGCGGATTCCAGTCGCTCCAGGATGAGTCCCGGAACCTGCGTAGTCTTTACCAGCTCCAGCGTTGGCCAGGTAACCCGCTGCAACTCTTCGTATCCGAACACCACAATGCCTGCTACCACGATCAAGGTATACACAACCATCGCAATACCAATCCCGTAAAACCCTGACCTTGCTTTGCTATTATTTTCGTGTGCGTAAGCGAAGTAGATCAGCATGATTTCGTAACCGGAAAAAGAATAGATCGCTTCATAGGTACCTTCGAGAAGAGAACTTCCCGATACTCGAAAAAGCGGTAAAATATTGTTCCATTCCGCCTTCTGGAAGGAAGCGAGGGCGATAAACAGGATTGGAAACAGGATCAACGGGAAAAGAAGCTCATTGACACGGGCTACCACTTCCACCTCGTGCAAGCATAAGATGAACGCCAGAAGAAACATCGAAATGATAATGACCTCCAGCGGGGTTTCGAGCAGGACGGATGTGACCACGACTTCTCCAAAAACGCGGGCGACGATGGCGGTTGTGGAATACAAGAAGCTAAGGTAGCCGATGATCCAGGGCAGACTCAGCCATTTGCCCATTTTGGGATTTTTTTTTGTTCCCCACACAATCGGGCTATATTCAATGAACGTCATTCCGGGAAAACGTTTACTCAGCGTAGCGATCATCCAAATGGACAAAAACGCGAAAACGGAACCGAAAACAGGAGACATCCAGCCTGCTTCAAGCAAGACGGAAGTCGTTGTCCGTGGTAGGGTCAAAACACCTACGCCAATTAGCGTACTCGTAATCAAAGACGTCAGTTGCCACAAGGAAAACGTTTGTTGTTGGCTACTAACGTCCTGCTTTCTCACGATTTCTCATCCTCTCTCATACGTATCTCATCATGTATATGGAACATGGTAGGACGTGATTTCATTAAATGATGGGGGGCGCGAATAACCAAATCCCTCATCCCCTTCATGTTGAGCGGACTTAGTGGCGACATATACGGTACACCGAATGACTTGATCGACGATAAATGAATCAAGATAACGATTAAAAAAAGCATGATCCCATATAACCCAAACATTCCCGCTAGAAGCATCACCGGAAAACGCAGCATTCGAATTGCAATGGCTGCGCTGTAGCTCGGGGAGGCAAATGAACCGATCGTAGTCACTGCCACGATGATGACCATGACTGGACTGACCAGACCTGCTGATACGGCCGCTTCCCCCACTACCAATGCCCCTACGATTCCGATAGTGGGTCCGATCGGGCCAGGCAGCCGAACACTCGCTTCCCGCAAAATCTCGATGGCGAGTTCCATGAATAAAGCCTCCACCAGCGAGGGGAACGGCACTGTTGATCTTCCTGCAGCCATGGCGATCACGAGACGAGAGGGGATCATCTCCGGATGAAAAGCGCTAAATGCGATGTACAGTGATGGCAGCAATAGCGCAATTGAGATACTGATAATCCGGATAAGGCGGATAAGTGTCGCAATGTAAAACCGTTCGTAATAATCCTCTGGACTTTGGTAAAACTGGGAAAAAACAGCCGGGGCTATCAATCCAAACGGCGTCCCATCGACCAGTATGCCGACCTTTCCCTCCAGCAGATTAGCAACGACCTTATCCGGTCTTTCTGTATTCTGAATCTGGGGAAAAGGTGACCATTTGCGGTCTTGGATCATTTGCTCAATGTAACCACTTTCCAAAATGGAGTCTACATTGATGTTCTCAATTCGTGACAACACTTCTTTTACCATGGGCGGGTGGGCCAATCCCTCGATGTACATCACGTAGATGTCGGTCTGTGTCCGCTGCCCCACAACGAGGTGGCGTACCCTGAGATTGGGGTCCTTCAGACGAAATCGGATGAGGGCAGAGTTGACACAAAGGGTCTCACAAAAACCGTCTCGTGGGCCGCGAACGACTGACTCTGTTTGCGGTTCCTCCACACTTCGGCGATCCCATCCTCGCGTATTGTTCAGGTATGCCTTTTTTTCTCCATCGCGTATGAGAACAGCTGTTCCTGACAGGATATTGCGAATGACCTGGCGTAAACCGTCAGTCGACTCTAGCTCATTTGTGGCAGGACGGTCATAAGAAATTTGGGGATTGGTCATATAGGTGATGATGAACTCGCTGATGACATTCCGATCGACCATTCCATCTAGAAACACGATGGCGCAATCCACGTTTGCCTTGTCCGGAAAACGCCGGACGACCAAGTCATCGCATTTTCCCAACTGATGCTCGATTAACATAATGTTCTCATCAATATTTGTCGAAAGATCTATATCTGATACACTTTCCATGCTTTTATTGGCATGGTTATTCAATCCGTTCTCCTGAAGGGTTTCCTTTCGTTTTTGCCACGCCCTCCAAAATCGGCTCAACGCTCTCCCCCCTTGGTTCCTTAGTCTGCGCAGCTTACAGGTACGGATAGTGTACCCAAGAAAGGAAATGAAATCCCTTTTTATCACGTGCCGCATAAAAGCAAAAAAAACAGATCCAGCAAAAAGCCGGACCTGTATTTTTTTATTGCCTAAAGCTTGTTTTTGGGTACCCCGCTACCCGGTTCGCCAAGAAGAGGGGTGGACAGGACATAAATACCATGGTTGGAGAATGCCCATACCAGATTACGGTCCCACTCTCCGAACGTTGAAAGGTTGCGGCCCCTCGTTATCAGGAGTCGCCATCGGATGAGTAAAAATACCCGTCTTTACATCATATCCCCACGTACCGGGAGCAGGCTCACCCGGCAATAGCTTGTGCTCCTCTTTTGGATACGGCGTTGGCGCATCCGGTGCTGTGACATTGAGACCTGTGCGTGGAGCCACATAGGTATCTGTCTTCGCACCCGTCGATGCATCGACTGATGTGATTGGCACAAGTGCACCAAGTGCGAGAGTGGTTATGAGAAACGTACTGAATACTCGCTGTTTCCGTTTTTTCATCAGCTCAATCCCCCTTGATTTCTAATTGGAAAAAGCCTATGTGAAAGTCTGAATGTTACGATTGAATGTCTTTTTTGTCCTGATTTGCCAAATTAGCAGATGCTTCATAGGCTCCCGGATTTGCCTTTTTCCAAATAAAGTACGCAATTGTAATGACAATCAAAAGCGGGAAGCCCATGGTCAGAGTATCTTTAAACTCTGGTTGGAACCAGGTCGAGAGAACCACGCAAGCCAAAAGAACTGCTCCCAAAATCGTCAAATACGGAAAGCCAATCATTCTCACTGGCAGTTTGCGTCCGCCCATTTGCTCCCATTTGCGTCGGAAGAACAGATGGGTAACGAAAACCATGAACCATGCAAACATCGCACCAAAGCTGGAGAGAGAAATCATTACGACAAAGGATTGATCAGGGGCTACGATATTAATGACGGTCGCAATAGCGATTCCGATGGTGGACAGCGCCAATGCTTTGACAGGAACGCCTTTTTTGCTCAAGTCACCGAGCTTGGCTGGCGCGAATCCTGCGCGTGACAGAGAAAACACCATCCGTGTAGAAATGTACAACTGACTGTTCATTGCAGATAAGGCCGCGGTCAATACGACGAAGTTCATGATCCCGGCCGCGCCAGGAATATTGATAATTCCGAAAACTTTGACAAATGGACTTGCGTCGCCGCCGGCATTTTGCCAAGGGACAATCATCAGCATCAAAGCGAGCGTCAGAATGTAGAACAGCACCAGACGAACAACTGCGGTTTTCAAAGCCATCGGAACAGCCTTTTCCGGTTCTTTCGCCTCTCCAGCACTGACCGCAATCATTTCAATACTGAGGTAGCTGAACAAGGAGATGAAGATGGCGATCCACATGCCCCACACGCCATTCGGGAAGAAGCCTCCATTATTTGTAAAGTTCTGGGGACCAACCTCAGCGTTTGAAGTACCAAATACGACATAAGCTCCAAATACAATAAACAAAATGATAGCTGCTACTTTTATCATGGAGAACCAGTACTCAACAATTCCGAACAAATTCACACTAGTAGCGTTTACAAAAAGAAGTACTGCCGAGAAAATGACGATCCAGACTAAACCGGGTACATCCGGGAACCAATATTTCATATAGACGGACATCGCGGATACTTCTGTACCTACTGCACACACCAGACTGAACCAATAAGCATAACGGACGGAAAAACCTGCCCACGGGTTAATGTACCTCTCCGCGTGAGCTCCAAACGAGCCTGTCGTCGGATGGGCAACCGTCATTTCCGCTAGACAACCCATCAACAAAAGCGCGATAACCGCACCGATGAGGTAGCTGACGATTACACTGGGTCCTGCAAAGCCGATCGCCATCCCGCTACCGAGAAACAATCCAGTACCAATGGCACCGCCGATTGCGATCATGGCGAGCTGGCGGGTAGTTAACCCGCGCTGCAGTCCCTTCTCCCTCTCCATAATGTCTTGAAAATTGTTATTATTGGACACATGCACTCGCTCCTTTGGTCAAGCGATTAGGCTACAACCCCACGCTTGTTTTCAAATTTTTCGTAGCGCTTTTCTTGCATAATGGTTTTTAATATTTGCACACTTTCCCATACCTCGGTGTATGTCGTGTAGAACGCAACCGGAGCCAACCGAATGATGTTAGGAGCGCGGAAGTCAGGAATGATTCCAGCTTCTTTTAATGCCTTGCAAATACGTACTGCTTCTTCGTGTTCCAGACTCACATGACCACCACGACGCTCATCCTCCTGCGGATTCGCAATCACAAATCCCATCCCTGCCAGCTCGGCCTCGATCAAATCCATCATGTAGCGAGTCAGGTTCAGCGACTTCTCACGGAGCTTTTCCACGGACACCTCTTGGAACATTTCCAGCGAGCCGACCAAAGGCGCAAGACTGAACATATGCGGAGTCCCTGTCTGGTAAGCACCTGCCGTCTCGCAAACATCCAGTGTGTGTTCCATGTCAAATTGCTTATCTTTCTTGGAGCTGTACCACCCCGCCAACCCCGGAGTTCTTCCGAAATGTTTGCGATTCACATAAATGCTGCCTACTCCTCCTGGACCAGCATTTACGTATTTGTAGTTGCACCAGTAAGCAAAATCCACTTCCCATTTACTGAAATAATGCGGGATCGCCCCTACTGAATGGCAACCGTCAAAACCGATTAAAATCCCTCTTTCATGTGCAGCCATGGTCAAACGCTCGATATCCAGCAGTTGACCGCTACGGTAGAGTACGGTTGGAAGCACGACGAGTGCCACTTCATCCGACATCGCAGCAATGATGTCTTCCTCTTCTATCAGGCGGCCATCTCGGCTGGCGACGCGAATCAAATGCTCTTCAGGATCCAGCCCATGGAGCTTGATTTGACTTTGCAGCGCGTAAATATCGGTCGGAAAGTCAAGATCCGTCGCGATGATTTTCGTTCGTTTCCCTTCTGGCTGATAAAAAGTGGCTGCCATTTGATGCAAATTGATCGTAGTAGAGCCTGTTACAATCACCTCCTCTGGAGTGGCCCCGACGAGAGATGCACTCATCTCTCCTAGTTTCTCAGAAAGGAAAAACCATGGATGCTTCCCTGTTGTCCATCCTTCGATACCGAGCTCTTTCCAAGACTGCATCATTTCAAACAAGCTTTTTTCGGCTCGCTTGGACATCAGACCTAGCGAGTTTCCATCCAGATACATGCTCGGCAACAAGTAAAACTCTTCACGGTATTTTGCCAGTTCGTCCTGCGCATCCAGCTGCTCGGCGTAGCTTTTGGTAAGTGGAATGAATGATTGAGACATAGTTATCTCCTTGGAGATTCCGTGACTTAACGGGTTTGCTCTTCTTTGGTGATTCCCCCCACACCCCAGTGGGAGAGGGGAATCTCTGTTACCAGTACGCGCACTTGCTCAGGCTTGACCTCCAAGCTGGCCGTGATTGCACTGGTAACGCCCTCAATCAATTGTTTGATCTGCTCTTTTTCTCTGCCTTCCAAGATGGAAACTTGAACAATTGGCATACTAGCACCTCTTCCATAACAACATTTACCGATGCGTTGCCTTTTTACCCTTGGCAGCCAAAGGAAACACTGCCCATTCCATCGACGGTTACTTGAACAACATCCCCTGGCTCAAAAGCGATCGCTTCTGTAATGGCCCCGCTCAGAACGATCTGGCCTTTTTTCAGCCCCAGACCTTTTTCCCCCAGTTTATTTACCGCCCACGCCATGGAAGCCGCTGGATGACCGAGTACGGCAGCTCCTGAGCCCGTCGTCTGAATGATCCCGTTTTTGGTCATGACAACGCCGGTTAATGCGAGGTCGAACTCATCTGGCGCTACCCATTTGCTCCCCACGACAAAGGCAGAGGAGGAGCAGTTGTCTGCAACGACATCAGGCAGCGTAAAGCGGAAGTTCTCGTAACGGCTGTCGATGATCTCAATTGCTGGTGCAACATATTTGGTTGCTCGCAGTACATCCTCAGCAGTAACATTTGTCCCTAGCAAATCGTCTCCCATCATAAATGCGATCTCCGGCTCAGCCTTTGGATGAATAAAACGGCTGTAAGCCAGCGGCTCCCATTCGAGAGCGAGCATCCCGTCAGTCAAGTACCCGTAAATAGCCTCGTGCACGCCCATCATTTGTTGCTTGGCTCTGCTGGTCAGCCCCAGCTTCAAGCCGATGCAGCGCTCTCCATCCTGCTCCTTGCGCTCAATCAACTGACGTTGAATCTCATACGCTGCCTCAATCGGGAGATCAGGATAACGAGAGGTGATCTTCTCCACCTCGCGACGATCCCTCTCAGCTGAAAGCAAAAAGTCGACCAGTTCCTTTTGTACTTCCTGTGTTATCGCCATCTGTCATACCCCCGCTCTTTGGACCTGGGCCAGCTCGGCTGCCACGTCGATAATCATGTCTTCTTGTCCACCGACCGCTTTCCGTCTGCCTACTTCTAGCAAAATGTCTCTGGAATCAATCCCGAAACGTTTGCCTGCACGCTCTGCATGGAGAAGGAAGCTGGAATATACTCCGGCATAGCCCATGACAAGACTGCCTTTGTTGATTTCCTGCGCCTGTGGCAGGATCGGACCTACGATGTCTTCAGCGACATCCATCATTTTGTAGAGGTCGATACCGAGCTGTATGTCCATTCGATCCAGGACAGCAATCAATACCTCTGTCTGCGCATTGCCGGCTCCCGCCCCCAGACAACGCATGCTGCCATCAATTCGGGTTGCACCCTCATCAATCGCTACGAGCGTATTGGCAACGGCTACGGATAAATTGTTATGGGCATGAAACCCGATTTCGATATCGAGACCCTGACGCAGCGCACGGATACGCTCGCGCACTTGATCCGGCAGCAAGGCTCCAGCCGAATCCGTTACGTAAACAGCTTCTGCTCCATAGCTTTGCATCAGTTTGGCCTGCTCCACCAGCTTTTCGACTGGCGCTGAGTGTGCCATCATCAGGAAGCCACAGACTTCCATACCGAGCTCGCGCGCCATATGGATGTGCTGGGCTGAAACATCAGCCTCTGTCACGTGCGTCGCTACCCTGACGAGTCCTGCTCCCAGCCTCCTCGCTTGTTTCAATTCGTGAACGGTTCCGACTCCCGGAATCAGGAGCACAGCTACCTTTGCCTGCGTGCAAGCTGCGACTGCCGCTTCAATCAATTCCATTTCATTAACACGGGAGCGTCCATATTGAATGGTCGAGCCGCCTAATCCGTCTCCGTGACTGACTTCAATGTAGTGCACACCTGCATCATCGAGGCCTTTTGCAATAGACTGCACTTGCTGCGTAGTGAATTGGTGAGCTACGACGTGACTGCCGTCGCGTAAGCAAACCTCTGTAATTTTGATTGGTTGATCACTTTTCCGTTCCAAGGCTTACTCCTCTCCCATCCAATAGATGACGAGCGACTTCTTCTCCCACTCGCATAGCCGCAGCCGTCATGATGTCTAAATTGCCTGCATATGGAGGGAAGTAATCTCCCGCTCCCTCTATTTCGAGGAACACTGTCACCCGGTTCTCTTCGAACAGCGGCTCCTGCTTGAGGTGATAGCCGGGTACATACTCGCGAACCTGCTGGGCGATGTCCAAAATGGACCTGCGGATAGCGGCTTCATCCATCTGTGTCACTTCACAATAAATGGTGTCCCGCATCAGGATTGGCGGCTCGGCAGGGTTCAGGATGATGATTGCTTTGCCTTGATCTGCTCCACCCACCTGTTCCAGCGCCTGGCGAGTCGTCATCGTAAACTCATCAATGTTCGCACGCGTGCCAGGTCCAGCACTTTTACTTGCAATCGTTGCAACAATTTCTGCGTAGCTGACATTCGCTACTCGATTAATCGCATACACAATTGGGATGGTAGCCTGCCCACCGCATGTAATCATGTTCACATTGGTCGTTTCCTTCTCCAACTGCTCCTTGAGGTTAACGACCGGACAGACAAATGGACCACGTGCCGCCAGGGTCAGATCGATGGCTCTTATGCCCAGTTCTTTTAACACTTTTGCATGGCGAACGTGGGCTTTCGCAGAGGTAGCATCAAATACGATTTCTGCCAGATCCGGCTGGTTGACAATCGCATCGATCCCGTTTGCAAACACAGGATATCCCTTGTCTTTTGCCCGCTGCAAGCCATCAGAATCCGGATCAATCCCGATAACGGCTGCGATCTCGATTACGCTGCTTCTCTCTAACTTGTACATCAGATCGGTTCCGATGTTCCCTGATCCTAAGATGGCAGCCTTGATTTTCTTCACAGTAAGTCTCCTCTCTACCGAAACGTCACGGAAACGGACCCCAATGACCCGAAACTGGCTGTGACAGAATCTCCCTCTCCGACTGCTACGGCAGCGCTTAGAGCACCTGGCAAAATCAATTCGCCTGCTTTCAGACCGATCCCAAATTCATGCAGCTTGTTCGCCAGCCAGGCTACCGCATGCGCTGGATGACCCAATGCCGCTGCTCCGGCCCCTGTACCAACTTCTTCTTCATTTTTGTACAATGCCATCCCTACGCTTCTCAGATCGAGACCCTCCAAGCGGGTCCGCTGATCGCCAACGACAACAAGTGCTGAAGAACCGTTGTCTGCTACTGTATCGACCAGCTTTATTTTCCAGTCAGCGATGCGACTGTCAATGATCTCGAGCGTCGGCACCACGTATTCGGTTGCCATCAACACATCCAGGTAGTTGATATTTGGGCCAACCAGATCGGCCCCGAGTACGAAACCGATCTCCGCTTCCACCTTGGGCAGCAATAGTCTGTCGACATGTACAATGCCGTTGTTTTTCACTACCATGTCATCCAGCAAATGCCCGTAGTCAGGCTCGTCGACACCCAGCATCCGCTGCATGGCCAAACTGGTCAAGCCTACTTTTTTACCGATGATCGCTCTGCCGCTGTCCAGCTTTTTCTCTAAAACTTTGAGCTGAATGCGATAAGCATCCGCCGCTTCCAATCCTTCGTAGCGCTCCGTAATAGGCGCCACTGGCTGGCGGCTCATTTCTGCCGCCAACAGCTCTTGTGCAATGGTTTCGATTATGTGTTCCATGTCATGTCCACCTTTCGCTTCCGTGCTGCAATTACAGCTTCATCGTCACTGTTTTGGCTTCTGTATAAAACTCAAAGCTGTGACGACCGCCTTCGCGACCAATTCCGCTTGCTTTTGAGCCGCCAAATGGGGTACGCAGATCACGCACATACCAGCAGTTAACCCAGAGCAAGCCGGAATGGATGCCTGCCGCTACGCGATGGGCACGTCGCAAATCGTTTGTCCATACCACGCCAGCAAGACCGTAAATAGAGTCATTGGCGATTCGGATGGCATCCTCTTCTGTTTTGAACGGGATGACCACCAGCACCGGACCAAAAATCTCCTCCTGGGCCACCCTCATTTTGTTATCGACGTCATACAGAACGGTCGGCTCGTAGTAATTGCCCCTATCCAGCCCTGCTACACGCGATCCGCCATACGCCAGCTTCGCTCCCTCGGACAACCCGATTTCCACATACTGCTCGACCGTCTCCAGATGGCTTTTTGACACGAGTGCGCCCATGTCTGTCGCCTCATCCAGCGGATCTCCAACCTTGATCTTTTGTACAGCGGCCACAAACTTTTCGAGGAATTTCTCATACACCGACTCCTGCACCAACAGCCGCGAACCCGCCAGGCAAATTTCTCCCTGATTGCGGAAAATGGCTTCCACCGAGCCTTTTACTGCTTCATCCAGATCGGCATCCTCAAAGACGATATTCGCGGACTTTCCGCCCAGCTCAAGCGATACTGGTATTAATTCCGAAGCCGCATTCCGCATAATCGTTTTGCCTGTGGTCGTCTCTCCTACAAACGAAATGCGTCGTACGTGCGGATGGGTGGTCATCGCGGTCCCAACAGTCCCTCCAGGACCAGTCAAAATATTCAGAACACCTGGAGGCATACCGGCTTCATTGGCGATTTCCCCCAGCATGAGAGCAGAAAGCGGTGTGTAGGAAGCCGGCTTCACGACGACCGTATTCCCTGCAGCCAATGCAGCTGATGCTTTCCAGGTCATCTGCATAAATGGCAGGTTCCACGGAATGATCAGGCTGGTAACGCCTGCTGGTGCGTATTTGGCGTACGACATGTAGTTTCCTTTGTCGTAGTTTTCATGATTCACATATTTGGCCATCTCGGCAAAGAAGCGCAGGTTTTGGGCCGCACGCGGAATGTCAAAGCCGAGGCTTTCCTTGATCGGCTTGCCCACATCCATCGTCTCCAGAGTCGCCAGCTCGTCTACACGCGCAAGAACCAGATCAGACATGCGGCACAAGATTTCAGAGCGCTCTTCCACTGACTTCTTACTCCAAACTCCGCTTTCAAAAGTGGCCTGCGCGATCTCAATCGTTTTGTTGGTATCACGCTCATCAGCGCAGGCTACCGATGCGAGCTTTTCGTTCGTAGCCGGATTGATCGTGTCAAACGTATCGCCAGACATCGCGTCTACATATTCTCCATTGATAAACAGTTTGGCATCTTTTAGTTGAATGCTGTTCATGTTTCCCCTCCTGCCTACTCCTCGATCTCCAGAACCATCTCTATTTCTACTGCTGTATTATTCGGGAGCTGTGCCATCCCAACCGCAGAACGACCATGCTTACCCTTCTCTTTGAAAACAGCAACCAATAAATCGGAAGCTCCGTTCATGACTTTTGGTTGATCCGTAAAATCTTCTGTCGAATTGACAAATCCCAAAATTTTGACAATTTTCTTCACTTTGCCGAGATCACCAATTTCTGCTTTTACTGCTGCAAGCAGATTGAGCATCGATTGACGGGAAGCCAAATACCCCTCCTCAAGCGTGAGATCACGCCCCAGCTTCCCTTTGTACTGATCGACACCCTGTCCTGCTGTAAACAGGAGATTGCCAGTACGTACACTGGCTACATAGTTGCCAACAGGGGTGCGAAGCTCTGGGAGCGCTAGCCCAAGTGCTTCCAAATTTTGTTCAGGTGTTTGTAATTGTTCTGCCACACCAAAGTCTCCTTTCATCGCGGAACTTTCAGGAATTCCAGGGCATTGCCTCCAAGCATCGCGCTCTTCTGCTCTTCTGTTAGTCCAGGAGTATCATAGATGACTTTTCCTGGTGGAAGCTCGCGGAGCAAAAACGGGTAATCCGTACCCATCACGATCTTTTCATGACCGAATCGCTCAATCAAAAGCTTGATGTTATGCGGCTCGTAATTCAGCGAATCGAAGTAAAAGTTTTTCGCATAGTGGCTAGGCGGATGTTCCGTCACACGCAGGTGGGGCCAAACTTTCCAGCCTTGATCGAGACGAGGCAAAATGTAAGGGAATGAACCTCCGCCATGTGCAAAGCACACTTTCAACCCCGGAAACTTCTCCATCACGCCACCGCCGACCAGACTCGCTGCCGCAAGTGCTGTTTCGCTCGGCATCCCGACGGTATACATGAAGTTGTGACGGGGCATTCGCTCCCGGCCAAGCGTCTCCCACGGATGGACGAACAATGGCACGTCCCACTTCTCGCACATTTCGAAAAACGGAAGGAAAGCTGGATCGTCCAAATTTAAACCATTGATGTTCGAACCGATCTCGATTCCTTTCAACCCAAGCCCGTGCATGCAGCGATCCATTTCCCGAATAGAGCTCTCCACGTCCTGGAGCGGAACGGTTCCAAGTCCAATAAAGCGATCAGGATACATGCGCACAGTATCTGCGATAAAGTCATTTTGCAGACGAGCCATCGCTTCAGCCGCTGCAGCAGGCGCCCAGTACGAAAAAGTCACAGGAATCGGTGAGAGGACCTGGATATCTACACCTTCCGCTATCATGTCCTCGATCCGCTTTTTCGGGTCCCAGCACTGATCCGTAATTTCACGGAACAGCTTTCCGCCTACCATGATATTGGCACCGCAGGAGCAGGTTGGTTGAAGAACAGGCCAACGATCGCCTCCATACTTTTTAGAAAAATCAGGCAAATCAGCCGGAATGATGTGTGTATGAAAATCTACTCTGGTTGCCATTCTTTCACTTCCTCTGCCATTACATGTCCGCAATTTTTGCAGGTGCGCAAATCGCTACTGCTGTTAAACGTGTGGATCGCTTCTTTCACTTGTAATTCGATGTCTGTCAATTGAACTCGTGTGCGGTGCATTTCGTGATCGCATTGATCGCAGAACCAGACGAAATCCTCCAGCTCGCCGTGATCCCGATTGCGCTCAATGACAAGTCCAATCGTATCTGCTACACGGTGAGGGGAGTGTGGTACGTTTGCAGGTAAAAGGAACATCTCGCCTTCGCGAACCGTGATGACTTCCCGCTTGCCTTCTGCATTAATGATTTCCACATAGCAATCGCCTTTTAGCTGATAAAAAATCTCTTCCGAAGGGTCTACGTGGAAATCCCGACGCTTGTTCGGACCGCCCAGTACCATCATCATCAGCTCTGCATCTTTCCATACGACTTTATTGTTGACAGGCGGTTTCAGACTGTCCTTGTTCTCATCAATAAATTTCCAGATATTAATTGGGCTCACGATGGTGCTCATTAGACGACACTCTCCTTTAACCGTTCGTCGGTTTCCATTTTTTTCGAATCAAAGCTTCCGTATTTCTCTTGAATGAAGGTGAGCGCTACTGCTCCCAGCAAGCACGGAACGGCGAAAACGAGGAAGTTACTTTGCAGGGGCAGACTTAGCGATAACAAAAATCCGCCCAAAGTGGTACCGAGAATCACACCGATCCGACCGATTCTAAAGTGACCAGCCGATGCCGGTAGAACGCATTTCCTCCGGGTAAAATTCGGTGATGTAAGGATTGGCGAGGTTCAGGTCAGCGAAATATAAAATTTCTTTTTAATCTGTTGCAGGTAGTTTGGGCATGGTCGGCGAATGGTAGTATCCTGACTTCCCTCCGTGGTGTTTTCGGGTTGGCCGCTTGAAAACCGTTCCCTACAGGGGGTGAAGTCTTTTTTTTGCGTCCATCAGCCTCGATAACCAAACCGTTTGGAAACCGCTTGTGCCGCAAGTTTCACTTCGCTGATGAACGTTGTCATTTTTTCATCGGAGAATCGATGCTTGGGACCAGCGCAACTAATAGAAGCGATTACTTTGCCCTCATGGTTAAAAATAGGTGCTGCCACACATTTCAATCCGATTTCGATCTCTTCATCGTCGATCGCGTACCCTTGCTCCCGAATTTTTTTAAGCTCCTCTTTGATGGCTTCCGGGTCAATCAAAGTTAAGGGAGTAAACGCTTTCAATTCGACTTCGTTCAATACACGCTCCACCGTTTCCTCGTCCAAAAAGGCAAATATCGCCTTCCCAACTCCGGTGCAGTACAGCGGTGCACGTTTTCCCAGCATCGAGTACATGCGAAGCGATCCGGGTCCTTCTACTTTTTCCACGTATACAACCTCGTCTTTGTCCTGGACAACCAAATGGACAGTCTCTTGCAAGGTTGCGACCAGATCTTGAATGATCGGATACGCGAGATTCCGCATTTCCATTCCGCTGCCCACCAGATTTCCCAACTCGAACAGGCGAAGGCCCAATTTGTATTTTTGATCGGTTGGTTTTTGTTCGAGGTATCCTCTGTTCTCCAATGTTTTGATCAATCCATGAACTGTGCTTTTGGATAGTTGGAGTCGGTCACTGATTTCTTTGACACTTAGTTCATTCTCGGTGAGTGAAAATAACTCCAAAATATCAACAGCTCGGTCCACCGATTGAATAAATCGCTCGCTCATGATCCCTCCTTTCCGTTCGACATTGACGAACGGCGTTCGATAATATTGATTACATTTCTTATTATAGGTGTACTATTCCGACAGCGCAACATACAATTTAGAGTTTTCTGTCATTTATCGTTCTTTCACAACAAAAAAAATCTCGCGTCAATCCTTGCTCGACACGAGATTCTTCTATGTACTTACCTGCTATTCATCCAGATGAGTAGTAATACTTGCAAGATACAGAATACGGGAATCAAAAGGAGAAAGGAAGTGTGCTTTGTCTTGTGGCGATAGACGAGCATGCCAGCAAGTGCACCGATCCCCCCTCCCAGAAAAGCAACAATAAAGAGGCTGGCTTCTGGAATGCGGAAGCTTCTTCTAGGTGCGAGGCGCTTGTCTGCTTTCATCAAATACCACGCATATCCATTCAGCAGCAATCCTCCAGCAGCTAGTAGCCAAAGTGCGGATTGGGCATAACCTCCCAAGAGAAGCACCCACCCAATGGCGAGAAGCAGATTTCGATTACGTCTATGGAGCGCCAATTGTCGATGGAACATCACTTATTCTCCTTTTGCCCGGAAAGTCCGATTCCCCAGAACGACTTTACGTACGATTAAACCTACTGCGACCACAACGACAAGGACGAGCAAGGCGTAAAAGCCGTACTTTCGAATCATCCCGATAATCGTTTCTACGTTGTTCCCAAAGACGTATCCGAGAAAGTAAAAAGCAATCGTCCATACTAAGCCGATTGGATAAGACAGCAAGGCGTACCGGCGATAGGTCATTCCACCTAATGCAACCAGATAGGGCACCACGTGACGGACTACGGGAAACAGATAGCTGATGCACAGGGCAGTGGTTCCGTATTTTTCCAGCAAAACCGTAGAGCGCTCTACGGCATGCCTCATCTTCTCACTTTTGGAAAGCCATTGTAAAATGGGCCTTCCGAAATATTTTCCAAGCAAAAATCCGATCGTAAGTCCAGAAGCAACACCCAGATACCCCGCCAAAAAGGAGTAGAATGGATCTAACAGTCCAATAGATACCAAAAATCCCCCGGTAGCGACGACCAGCTCGTCAGGGATCGGTAGCCCCACGATTCCCAGCCACAAAAGAAAAAAGATGGCCAAGTAACCGTATTGCTCTATGATTGACATCAGCAGGTTGATTTCCATCAGGCAAAATCCCCTATCTTCGCCACTTTGCAGCCTTTTCTCAGATGACAGGCAGCGGCTTCTTGCGATATATGACTCTTAGTAATACGTACGAACCCTCCAAAAAGCTACTTGTCTATTTTGCAATAGAAGCGCTATTTTTATCAAGCTAGAAATCGCCTAGCTGGCTTCAGGCAAAATACTTGAGTGCTTCTCGCTTGCTAAGATTCGCTAGTGGAGTCATTTCTACAAAGTCATGTACCGCTTTGGAATTTGTCTTGGCATATTCCCGCAAAGACCAGCCAATCGCCTTCTGGATAAAAAACTCCTTGGATGGTGCACATGCCCGAATCAAGGAAAAAAGGAGCTCTTGATCCGTCCTGTCCTTATAGGCAGCTCCCATAACTGAAGCACAGCCTGCTCCCAGTTCTGTGGCACCCCCTGTTCGTTAAACAGCTGCTTGCTCAGTTCTTTTCGAAAGGGGGACTTGATTCCCAAAAAGGGGAAGTGATTCTTCATATACTTCTCCATAGGGCCAGCCACATCAGCATTGGCATGAGTCTAAAACAACTGCACGGCTGCATCTGTAAACGTGCTGGACATCCTGTTCCCCCCATCTCTATTAGCCTGCTACATTTACACTTTTATCCACGACTGTAAACGCATTTTGCATTTCATCCTTGTATGGATAATATACGACGAGTGTAAAATCACCTTCGATGACTTCCCCTGTTTTCAGCCAGGTCTCAATGTCGAATGTAACCTTTGCCGCCAGCGTATGCTTGAAGTAATCCTTTTCCACAGAGGCATGCTGTGCGAAATCCTCACGCAGACGATCCCGCTGTTCATATACAGTCGAAAACGTCTCCTGCATTTCTTCCTTTTCCATGACATCCTCCCACCACAGCTTACGCGGGCGATGCTTTTGATTGCGCAGAAAATCAAATTTCATCAGGCTGACAACATGCTCAAGTCCCTCCACCTGCTGAGCCTGCAAAAAGCGCTGAAGACGGATAAACAAATCTTCAAGCTGATGCCCGATTCGATTCCAATCCTGCTTTTCCCAGTAATCTCCGAACGATTGGAAGAAATCAAATGGCGTTTCGAATTGGTGGGCCAAAATCCATTCGAGTGTATGGTCCATGCGATGGGCATTCCAGTATTTTTCCAGGACATCCTCAACTCTTTTAATCTTTTGCATGTCCCCAAACGACAGGACGTTGTTACCCAAAATTTCATAAGGGGCTTCGTCCATAAATACATAGCCATGGTTCGCCGCTCTTGCCCGAACACCAGTCCCGCGCAGCATTTTCAAAAATCCGAGCTGCAGCTCTTCCGGACGCAGGGCAAACACATCATTAAAGGTTTTGCGGAAGGAATGGTAATCTTCCTCCGGCAAGCCTGCGATCAAGTCCAAATGCTGATCAATTTTCTTGGATTCCTTGATCTGCGTAACCGTTCTAGAGAGTCGGTCAAAGCGCTGGATACGCTGCACGAGTCGGTTCGTCTCGTCGTTGGTCGACTGAACCCCAATTTCAAACCGGAACACGCCCGCAGGTGCATTTTCAGTCAGGAAATCCAGGACGTCGGCACGTAAAATGTCAGCCGTAATTTCAAACTGAAAAACCGTCCCGTTGTGGTTATCAATCAAGAATTGAAAGATTTCCAGCGCGTATTTTTTATTAATATTAAATGTACGGTCAACGAATTTAATCGTTTTGACACCATGGTTAATCAAGCGGAGCAACTCTTCTTTTACCCGTTCGAGGCTAAAATAGCGTACACCATCCTCAATGGAGGACAGGCAGTATTGGCATTTAAACGGGCAGCCGCGCGATGCCTCAAAATAGACGACACGGTTGTTCAACTCGTCCAGATGATCCACGTACGGGGACGGGATACTGTCCATCTCCTCAATTTGGGCACGGGGCATCGAAAAGCGCACATATTCTTCTTCGCGATAGGCGATTCCAGCCACATCACGCAGACGCGGAGGCTGTCCTGTTTCCATAGCTTCCTGATACACCTGAAGCAGTTCTAAAAAGGTCTGCTCCCCTTCTCCGATCGCGATCACATCAATCTCCGGATGCTTTTTCATCCAATAATCCGCATCGTACGTGACTTCAGGGCCGCCGAGGATAACCGGCAAGTCCGGGCACACCTTCTTCAGGCTCTTAATCACGTCCAGCGTCTCGCGTATGTTCCAGATATAACAGGAAAAAGCTACGACATCCGGTTGTCTTTTGTAAATATCGGCAACAACGTTCAGCGTTACATCGTTAATCGTATATTCGACCAATTCAATGGAAGGAAACGACGACTGGGTGTAGCTGCGCAAATAGCGCAATGCCAGAGACGAGTGAATAAATTTGGCGTTTAGCGTAGATAGTAAGATCTTCATGTTTGGTTCTACTCTCCTTGCACTTTTCGGCAAGAAAAACCATCTCTCGCAGGATGGTTTTTCGTATGACCGACAGATTCCTTTCGTAACAGTACCATACGTAGTAAGAAAACAGCAAATCCCGTCCTAGCGATTTAATTCCCGAACGACATGTCCTAGCTCTGGGACAATCAGCCTGTTCATTGCCAATCGGACGGCCCCTGTGGAACCAGGTGTAGAAAAGATCATTTTCCCCTGGCGCACACCCGCAATGGCTCGGCTCAGCATCGCAGCAGAACCGATATCCTCTGTAAAGCTCAGCATTCGGAATAGTTCACCGAAGCCGGGCATCTCTTTATCGAGTAGACCTGAGACGGCTTCAAACGTGTTATCTCTAGGCGATATGCCGGTCCCTCCATTTAAGAGAATCACCTGAACATCCTTGTGGGCAATCCCTGCCTCGATGGCCGCGATCACCTCTAGAGGCTCGTCCTTTACAATTCGATACAACGCAACCTCATGCTTTGCCTCTATTAGTAGCTGCTTCATTAACTGCCCGCTCTTATCTGTCTCTTCTGTTCGCGTATCCGAAACTGTAATCACCATGCAGGTTACCTGTTTGGGCGACAGTGCCTTATGCTCCTGGGTACTCATCTTCTCTTTTTCCTCCTGCTCCATTGGCTTGTCTTTTCATGATACCACGTTCTACTCGTTGATACCTTACGTTCGTCCCGCAGAAGAAATTATGCTCACCCTATACCCTAGTTGCTTCTCTTTCCTATATAATGCTGATGACTGCTATTTTTGATCGACAAGGAGGCGTGGCCGGATGTCAAACCGCCCTTTTTTCTCTTTTCACTTCCATAAACAATCCCACACGCCCATTTACGTACAGCTTGCGGAACAACTGCAAGCAGCTATCTTGCGTGGCGCCTTTCTCGTGGATGGACAACAGTTAATCTCGCTTCGTGACATGAAGACTGTCAGTGGCTGCTCACTGGAAACGGTAAAAAAGGCTTATGATCATCTCGCCTTGGAGGGCTGGCTGGAAGCCGTGCATGGCAAGGGCTACTACCTGACACAGCAAGCAAAGGAAGCGCGTCTGGAAAATCGTCTGCCCCTCACGGATATCCCGATTGCCTCGCTCGCCGACTCTTCTCCACGCCCTGGCGAAGAACTCGTCAAACGCTTGCGCGGCGCCTTTTACGAAAGCCTGACTGTCCTGGACGAACCATCCGCGCAAAAGAAAGTCAGACGGGCAAACGCTGCAAAAGTATTCGCTGATCACCTCAGTCGCCGTGGTCTCCCGCATTCACCGGAACGGCTGCTTCTGTTTAACCGAAGCACCAGCGGCTTTGCCTTTCTCGCCCAACGCATCATGAATCCCCGCGATGTCGTCTATGTTGAGGAATACAGCTACCCTGTATTTCTGCGCTTGCTGAGCCAGTGCGGGATTACGGTGCGTCCGATCAAGCTTGATGAAGAGGGGGTTTCGATCCAGGCCCTTGATCGTGAGCAGGAGCATTATCCTGCCAACTGGCTTTTGATCAATCCGCATTATCACTTCCCAACAGGCATCAGCTATTCGGAAAAACGCAAGGAAGAATTACTTGCTTGGGCAAAGCTGCATAATGTCCGACTCGTGGAAAACGACCATTACGGGGACCTGTGGTTTGAACAGCCGAGCCACCCTATCTACCAATTGGCACGAGAAAAGGAAAGCTCTGTCGAAGTTTACTATTTGCATTCTTTATCAAAAACATTGGCACGTGATCTGCAGCTAGGTGTCTTGATGCTGCCCTCAGACTTAAACGAAGATGAACTGGAGCGTTATCGCCAGATCGTTTCCATGACCGGCGCGGAGCCATCACTGCTCGTGGTGGAGGCTGCTGTCCACCTGCTCGATGATCCGTGGTTCTCCGAGGTGTATCTCGCGGACAGACGCACCTTGTTCCACTCGCGCTTTCTGCGTCTATGGCAGGAAAAACGACAAGCTCTTCCTGCCGATGCACACATGTATCCGATCTCTGGCGGATTAAACACATGGATTGAATGGGGGACACCTACTGCCAAAGCTGCGGAACTGGAGGAGCGGGTCGTAGCGATGCTGCGCGAAGAGGGCTTGGAACTGACAGGAGGCCACGCGTTTCGTGTAGCGGATGAACCAGCCGATACTGTGCGTCGTCCAGCTGTCCGCTTTCCGCTTGCTCCGATGGAGGAACGAGAGCTAAAGCATTGGCTTCGTCGGCTCGGCGCTGCACTCATCCGGTAATTTTATTCCGATAGTGTCATACTAAGGTACGGGCTGTAAGTTCTATGTAGAGAAAAGAGAATCGAAAAAAGTCGAGGTATAACCGAATATGATCAAACGAATCGTAGAGAAGCTTCATCTTGATCCCCCCAAAACGCTGGTGATTGGATTTGCTTTTATTATCCTACTTGGGACTACGCTTTTAACGCTTCCTTCTGCGACAGTAAATGGACTTGGCCTACCTTGGCTGGATGCCTTGTTCACAGCCACCTCAGCCACCTGTGTCACTGGATTAGTCGTCGTCGATACAGGGACGACCTTTACCGTGTTTGGGCAGATCGTGATCCTGTCGCTCATTCAGGTCGGCGGTCTCGGTTTTATGACAGTGGCCACCTTTTTTGCCTTGATCATGCGCAAAAAAATCTCCTTGCGCGAGCGGCTCATCCTTCAAGAATCGTTGAATCATATGGCGATGGAAGGTGTCGTCCGTCTAGCCAAAATGATTCTGATTTTTACCGCGGCAGCCGAGTTCATTGGGGGCGTTCTGCTCTCCATTCGCTTTGCGTTTGACTTCCCTCTCAGCACGGCTATTTACCTCGGCTTTTTTCATGCGATCTCCAATTTCAATAATGCAGGCTTTGATTTGATGGGCGACTTCTCTAGCCTGACTGCTTATGTGGATGATCCGCTCGTCACACTCGTCGTATGCGCCTTGATTATCGTCGGCGGGATCGGCTTCATTGTCGTGAGTGAAGTCTACGATTACCGCCGTACTCACCGTCTCTCTCTACATACCAAGGTAGTATTGGCAACTACAGCGATTCTGGTGGTAGCAGGTACGGTTCTTATCTTTCTTTTGGAATACACCAATCCTAAGACCTTGCAGCCTTTGTCGCTGTTAGGAAAAGTACTCGGCTCACTCTACCAGTCTGTTACTGCGCGTACGGCAGGCTCCAATACGCTGAGCATCGGCGACATGCACCAATCATCCTTGTTCCTCATCATCCTGTTGATGTTCATTGGTGCTTCTCCAGGATCGACCGGGGGCGGAATTAAAACAACTACGTTTGCCACCTTGATTGGCGCTGTCATTGCGCAGGTTAAAGGAAAAGAAGATGTGATCTTCTTCCGCCAGCGTATTTTACCGCACATGATCTACAAGTCCTTAACTGTGACCATGATCGGACTCTTTATCGTGATGGCGATGACGATGGCCTTGTCCATCACAGAGACTAAGGCAACCTTTCAGATGGTGCTGTTTGAGGTGACATCAGCCTTTGCGACTACTGGATTATCGATGGGCTTGACACCTGAGCTATCCCCGGTTGGAAAATGTCTGATCGTGCTAACCATGTTTGCTGGTCGGGTAGGCCCTTTGACCATCGCATTTGCCCTGGCCCAACGAAAACAAAAAGAATACTACCGCTACCCGAAAGGAAAGATTACGATCGGGTAAGGTCAAACATTAGAAAACTCGGCGATGCCTAGCCTTTAGGCGACAGCATAAATTCCTATCTGTACAAAAAAACCCTGCAACCATCCCGAAGGAGAGTGGCAGGGTTTTCCTTTGTTATTTCTGTGGGAGAAGCTTAGACAGCTCGTCGCGAACCAGCTGCCCCATTTCCAGCGTACCGATGGCCTTGCTGCGATCTGAAGCGATGTCGCCTGTGCGATGACCTGCTTCCAACACCGACCATACCGCATTCTCTACTGCAGCCGCAGCTTCATCCATCTCCAGGGAGAGACGAAGCATCATGGCTACGGAGAGAATAGTCGCGAGCGGGTTGGCAATGCCTTGACCGGCAATGTCAGGTGCAGAGCCGTGTACCGGTTCGAACAGCCCGAAGCTGCCGGCAGCCAAACTCGCAGAGGACAACATCCCGATCGAGCCCGTCAACATGGCTGCCTGGTCGCTCAAAATATCACCAAACATGTTTTCCGTCACAATGACGTCAAACTGCTTGGGAGCGCGTACCAGTTGCATCGCGCAAGAGTCTACCAGCTGGTGGGACAGCTCCACATCCGGATAGTCTTTTGCTACACGCTCGGCTACCTTGCGCCAGAGACGAGAGCTTTCCAGTACGTTTGCCTTGTCGACAGATACCAGTCGCTTTTGACGCTTGCGTGCAATGTCAAAGCCTACACGGATAATCCGTTCCACTTCCGCTTCGTTGTAAATGCATTGGTCTTCGGCTACTTCTCCATTCGGACCATCGTAACGTTTTTTCTCACCGAAATAAATTCCTCCGGTCAGTTCACGAACGACGATCAGATCCACGCCAGAAACCACTTCCGGCTTCAGCGATGAGGCATCGACCAGAGAGCTGTGCATGGTTGCTGGACGAATGTTAGCAAATAGACCGAGCGCCTTGCGAATTCCGAGGAGACCTGTTTCCGGACGCAAATGTCCAGGATTTTGATCCCACTTCGGTCCGCCAACCGCACCAAGCAGAACAGCATCTGCCTGTTTAGCCAGAGCTACGGTTTCTTCCGGCAACGGTGTTCCATCCGTGTCGATGGCGATCCCACCGATACGGCCTTCTTCACATGTAAAAGTGACACCTTCCCTCTCCCCTACGAGGGTGAGGACTTTAACCGCTTCCTGCATGATTTCCGGCCCAATACCGTCTCCCGGAAGAACGGCGATGCGATAGTTTTTCTTCATCGTTTTATCCCGCTTTTCTTTTCTGTAATGGTTTCCGTTCTCTACTGGTTCCTCTGGTTCCTATCCAGTTGCAGATAACTATGCTTCTAGTTCGCAGCGACTGGTACTGCTTCTCCACGGCGCTCCAAGATCTTGTTGATCGCCCGAACATAAGCGATTGCGCTCGCTTCCAGTACATCCGTGCTCACACCGCGTCCTGTTACAGTCAAATCGCCTTGTTGCAGTCGGACGAATACTTCACCCAATGCATCTTTTCCATGCGTGACGGAAAGGATTTTGTAATCAACCAGGGTAACGTCTTCACCTGTCGCACGGTCAATCGCCTTGTAGATGGAATCTACCGATCCATTCCCGCATGCTGCCTCTTCGCATACCGATCCGTCTGGGCGAGCCAACCGAACGCTAGCTGTCGGCACAGAAATGTTGCCGTACGCGAGCTGGACGGACTCGAGCTGGAATGCTTCAGGACCGCGTACCATCTTGGCATCCACCAATGCAAGAATATCGTCGTCGCTGATTTCCTTTTTCTTGTCGCACAATACTTTGAACGCTGCAAATGCTGCGTTCACCTCTTCTTGTTCGAGGTGATAGCCCAGGTCTACCAGCTTATCCTTGAACGCATGACGTCCAGAGTGCTTGCCAAGGACCAGTTTGTTTGACTTGAAGCCAACGGACTCGGGACGAATGATCTCATACGTCGTTACTTCCTTCAGCACGCCATCCTGGTGAATACCGGATTCATGCGCAAAGGCGTTGGCCCCGACGACTGCTTTATTCCCTGGAACGATCATACCTGTCAAACGACTCACCAATTGGCTGGTACGAGCGATTTCCTTAAGATTCAGCTTGGTAGTTGCCTGATAGTAGTCTTTGCGCGTTTCGAGTGCCAGCGCCACTTCTTCCAGGGCAGCATTACCAGCACGTTCTCCGATCCCGTTGATCGTGCCCTCTACCTGTGTTGCCCCGCCTTCAACCGCAGCAAGACTGTTTGCTACAGCCATACCGAGGTCGTCATGGCAGTGACAGCTCAGGCGAATATTTTCTGTCGCAGGCACACGCTGCTTCAGTTCTCGGAAAATATTACCATACTGATACGGAGTCATGTAGCCAACTGTATCTGGAATATTAACCGTTGTAGCACCTGCCTTGATGACAGCCTCTACTACCTCAGCTAAAAAGTCGATTTCAGTGCGTGCTGCGTCCTCGGCAGAGAATTGCACTTCCGTAAAGTACTTTTTCGCATACGTGACTGCTTCCACTGCACGAGCAAGGACTTGTTCCTTGCTCATGTTCAACTTGAACTGGCGGTGGATCGGTGAGGTTGCAAGAAAGACGTGGAGGGATGCGTTTTGCGCGTTGCGTAGCGCTTCGTATGCCTTATCCATGTCGTCTTTGACGGCACGTGCCAGGCTGACGATGGTGGAATTCTTCACCCGCTTCGCCACTTCGGCCACAGACTTTTGGTCACCTGGGGAAGCCGCTGCGAAGCCGGCCTCAATTCTGTTTACACCCAGCTTTTCGAGTTGAAGGGCGATCTCCACCTTTTCGTTCGTGCTGATGTTGACGCCCGGAGACTGCTCCCCATCACGTAGTGTCGTATCAAAAATCTCAATGGTCCGCATGAACTTTTCACCTCCACATTTTTTCCTACATTATATATGTCATATATGCCAAAAGAGTCGCGTTACTTATTGACCGATTTTCGCTTCTTCTTTTTTCGTTTCTTTGTTCAACCAAGACATCATGCCACGCAGCTGCTCCCCTACTACTTCGATGCCATGCTCGGATTCCAGGCGGCGACGGGAAGTGAAGCCAGGACGGTTAGCTTGGTTTTCCAAGATCCAGTTGCGAGCGAACGTACCATCTTGAATTTCAGTCAGAACCTTTTTCATTTCTTTACGAGTTTCGTCAGTGATGATGCGACGACCGATGCTGTAGTCACCGTATTCAGCTGTGTCAGAGATGGAATAACGCATACGAGCGAGTCCACCCTCATACATCAGGTCAACGATCAGCTTCAGCTCATGCAAGCACTCGAAGTACGCCATTTCAGGAGCATATCCTGCTTCTACCAATGTGTCGAAACCAGCTTTCACCAGCTCACTTGCGCCACCACACAATACTGCTTGCTCACCGAACAGGTCTGTTTCCGTTTCTTCACGGAAGCTCGTTTCGATTACACCAGCACGTGTACAACCAATACCGCTTGCGTATGCGAGAGCGATGTCTTTCGCATTTCCAGTCACGTCTTGGTGGATTGCAATCAGGCCAGGAACACCAAAGCCTTCTTGGTATACACGGCGAACCAGGTGACCTGGGCTTTTTGGAGCTGCCAGGATAACATCTACGTCAGCTGGTGGTACGATTTGCGCAAAGTGAACGTTGAAACCATGGGAGAAGCACAGAGTAGAACCAGATTTCAGGTTTGGAGCGATTTCTTCACGGTATACATCTGCTTGACGCTCGTCTGGCAACAAGATTTGGATGAGATCTGCACGTTTTGCAGCTTCTGCTACAGCCAGTACTTCGAAACCATCTTTTACTGCTACATCCCAAGATTTACCTGGGCGCAGACCCACTACTACTTTATAACCGCTCTCGCGCAGGTTTTGTGCTTGCGCATGACCTTGGCTACCGTAGCCGATGATTGCGATTGTTTTACCACGCAGTGCCTCTTGTTTTACGTCTGCTTCATAGTACATTTTTACCATTTGTATAGCCTCCCTAAAAAAATGTTAGTTTGAATTTTTATTCTGAATTTTGCAATTTAAACCGTTGCTGCAGCTGTTGCTGGAACAATACTACGCGCCATCGCTACAGAGCCTGTTCTCGTCAGCTCGAGAACGCCGTAGCTTTGCAAAAGAACAAGAAGCGCATCAATCTTTTCAGTATCTCCCGTTACTTGTACGATCAGTGAGCTAGGCCCAACATCGACAATCGCGGCGCGGAACGGCTCAACAATCCCGTTTAACTCTGCCAGCTGACTAGGGGATGCACTGACCTTGATCAGTGCAAGCTCTCTGGAGACATAAGGATTTTCGCTCAGGTTGATGACCGAGATCACATCAATTAGTTTGTACAGCTGCTTCATTAATTGATGGATTTGCTGGTCATCTCCCCCGGTGCTAATAATCATCCGGGAAAGCCCTTTTTCTTCCGAGCCACCTACTGTAATGCTGTCGATGTTAAAGCCGCGTTGACCAAACAGTGTAGCTACTCTGGTCAAAACACCGGGTTGATCGTTGACGAGTACGGAAATGGTATGCTGCTGCATCCTATTCGTCCCCCAATTCCATCTGGTCTAATGTGTTGCCTGAGGCCACCATCGGATACACGTTTTCTTCCTGTGCAACACGGAAATCAACGACGACTGGACCATCATGCTGGAGCGCCTCAGCCCAAACTGCTTCTGCTTCTTGTGGAGTGCTTGCACGCAGGCCCATCACCCCGTAAGCTTCGGCCAGCTTGACAAAATCCGGGCTGCAGGTAAGGTCGATCTGGCTGTAACGGTTATCGTAGAACAGCTCCTGCCATTGACGAACCATACCCAAGCACTGATTGTTGACAATCGCTACTTTGACCGGAATGTTGTACTGGGAGACAATCGCCAGCTCCTGATTGGTCATCTGGAAACCCCCGTCCCCTACCACAGCAATGACTGTGCGATCTGGATGAGCGATTTGCGCACCGATCGCGGCCGGGAAACCAAAGCCCATTGTACCGAGACCACCAGAGGAGATAAACGAGCGAGAGTGCTTGAACTTGTAGTATTGAGCTGTCCACATCTGGTGTTGTCCCACGTCTGTGGTGACGATCGCTTCCCCATCTGTGGAGCGGTACAAGAGCTCGATGACCGCTTGTGGCTTCAATACATCTCCATCGGTGTTGTACTTGTACGGATGCTGTGCTTGCCATTCCTTCAACTGGTTGATCCATGCTTCTGAATCGCATTTACCAATCAGTGGAAGTGCTTTTACCAGTGTGCTTTTCACATCGCCTGCTACCGTTACTGCCGTCGAGACGTTTTTCCCCAGCTCTGCAGGATCGATGTCCACGTGAACGATGCGGGCTTTTGGAGCAAATTCCTTCGTGCGCCCCATTGTGATTCGGTCGTCAAAGCGAGCTCCAAGACCAATTACGCAGTCTGCATTGAGCAACGCCTGATTGGCCGTGTAGTTGCCGTGCATTCCCGGCATTGCCAGCGACAACTCGTGCGTCCCTGGGAACCCGCCCAATCCCATGAAGGTATTGATAACCGGAATTCGGGCTTTTTCAGCAAAGGCGAGCAATTCCTTGTCGGCGCTTGCTGCAATGATTCCGCCTCCAGCCAGGATAACTGGTCGTTTTGCTTCCTCAATCGCTTGGACAAACGTTTGCACTTCTTCGTCACTTGGAACAAGCGAGTCACGGTACCCGCGAATCTCGACTTTGTCCGGATAGGTAAACGGTGCCGATGCATTGGCGACATCCTTTGGAATGTCGATCAATACTGGACCAGGACGGCCAGTTGTTGCAATGTGGAACGCTTCTTTTACGATCCGCGGCAGATCGCGGATATCGCGGACGAAGTAGCTGTGCTTGGTAATCGGGATGGTGATCCCTGTGATGTTCGCCTCTTGGAACGCATCTGTACCGATAAGGGACTGAGCTACGTTACCGGTGATACATACCAGTGGAACCGAGTCCATCTGGGCCGTAGCGATTCCTGTTACCAAGTTGGTTGCTCCAGGGCCAGAAGTGGCGATACAAACACCAGGCTTGCCTGTTGCACGGGCGTAACCGTCAGCTGCGTGAATCGCCCCCTGCTCGTGACGGGTCAAAATGTGCTTGAAGTAGCTCCCGTACAGCGAGTCGTAAATGGGGAGTACTGCCCCACCCGGATAGCCGAAGATGTATTCGACCTGCTCCAGAATTAGACAGCGGAGCAATGTTTCAGCTCCTGTCACTTCTTCACCGAACTGAATCGGTGGAATGCCGTTCTTTTTCTGCAATTCGGCCATTTCAACACTCATTTCTTCTCCTCCTCCCACTTCTTAGGCAGGTATTGAAAATAACTATAGACACATAGAAAAACCCTTTCGCCCCGACACGGTTCTTTTTCCATGTCTTTTGGGGCGAAAGGGTTCGCGGTACCACCCAACTTTATCGGTGCCTCACGGTCAGCCGATCTCAGCCAGTCACAACAAATGTGGACTGTAACACGCTAACGGGTGTTAATCGGTTTGGCCTACTGCCTACGCGGTGTAGATTTCAGCAAAACGGCTCGGAGGTGAGCAATGCATCGTACCCTATACCCGTTTCTCAGCAATCAGGGCTCTCTGTAAAAGGGATAACGTGCACCATCCTCGTCATGGCCTACTATTATAACAATATTTTCAATATTGTTGTTGTCAGAAAATAAAGTGTTACGTTTGATTATAGCTAGGCACCTAGGGGGTGTCAACGAAAACAAAAAGATTTTTCTAGACTTTCGTCCGAACGAATGCTCACTTGAAAACGGCCTTACAGCGCGGATCTTGGTTGAAAGCGGATACATAATACCGCTTACTAGTCCTCTATTTTAGACGCAAAAAGGAACGGCTATGCCGCTCCTTTTTCGATTTCCTCCCATTTTTCTACTCCTTGTTTTGCAATCCCTCGATCAAAATATTGGCCACTTCCGGTCTGGTGAATTCAGGGGGTGGCGTCTTCTTGTTTCGTAACATTTCTCTTACTTTGGTTCCAGAAAGGGTCATATGATAACCAGCTTCATGTGGACATGTTTTGGTCGTAGCCATTCCTTGACATGCCGTGCAATAAAAGCTGTGTTCAAAAAAGAGCAGTTGAATCCCTAATTCATCTGGAGCAAACTCAAAGAAAATGTGCTGGGCGTCGTAAGTACCGTAATAATCTCCGACACCCGCATGATCGCGCCCAACAATAAAATGTGTGCAGCCGTAATTTTTACGTACCAAGGCATGAAATACGGCCTCTCTCGGCCCCGCGTACCGCATAGCGGCAGGAAAGGCGGCCAGCAGAACCCGCTTCATCGGATAGTAGTTTTCGAGGAGCGTCAAATAGCTTTTCATTCGAACTTCTGCCGGTACATCGTCCGCCTTGGTTTCACCCATCAGCGGATTGAGAAAAAGCCCATCTACGATCTCTAGCGCCGATTTTTGAATATACTCATGGGCTCGGTGTACCGGATTGCGGGTTTGAAAGCCAACGACCGTCTTCCAGCCGTTTTTGCGAAATACTTCTCTCGTTTGGTGAGGGGTCAAATAATAGTCGGAGAACCTTTCTGGTCGAGGTCTTTGCAGTACCTCAACAGGACCGCCCAAATACAATTCAGGCTTATCAAAAAGCTTCTTCACACCTGGATGTACATTATCATCCGTGCGGAACACTTGTATGGCTTCGCGACCTTTATCCGGTCGAAAACGGCTCTCCACTTGAAGAATGGCATAATCCTCGCCATTTTCCCCGCGAAGCAGGATCCGGTCACCAATCTGAATGTTGTCATGCTCCCTCGCATCCACTGCCAAGGTCACGGGCAGGGGCCAAATCGTGCCGTCTCCAAGTCTCATTGTTTCTACAACCGAATGATAATCGGCTTCACACAAAAAGCCTGTCAACGGAGAAAAAGCGCCCATAGCCAGACAATCAATATCCGACAGCGTCCACTTGTCAACGGTAATCGCCTTCTTGAGCCCCTTTAGGCGACTTTTGTCTTGCCTGTCTGTCATCAGATTGATGAGCGAACCACCGTGTGGTAGGATCGTTTGCATCACGCGTTCCCTCCTCTACCGCTCATTTGTGCAGACCGCATTCTGTCTTTTCAAAGCCCGCCCAACGTCCTGCCCGAGGGTCTTGACCCGGTGTGACTGGCCTTGTGCATACACTGCAGCCAATGCTGGGATAATTGTTGTCATGCAATGGATTGTAGGGGACATCGTGCGCATGTATATATTCCCACACCTGACCATCTGTCCAATCCGCTAGTGGATTAAACTTGACCAGATTGAATTTTTCATCCCATTCCACTTTTTTCGCGTCAGCACGGGTAGGAGACTGTTCACGACGAATCCCTGTAATCCATGCCTGATAGTTAGAAAGAACCCGTTGCAGCGGCTCTACCTTACGGATATGGCAACAGAGATTGGGCTGCGTTTCCCACAATTTATCTCCGTGCATCTTTGCCTGTTCAGTCAAAGACATCTGAGGCAAAACCTGAATAAACCTTGTTCCGTAGCGTTCCTGAAGCTTGTCGCGCGTGGCATATGTTTCTCTGAAATGCTTGTTGGTATCAAGGTAAAAAACAGGAATGGTAGGTGCTAACTTATGCAGCATGTCGATCAGCACCACATCCTCTACCCCAAAACTGGACGCGAGAACAAGACCTGCCGCGTAGTTCTCCACCGCCTTTACCAGCACTTCCTGCGGTGATTTGGATTCTAGACGATACGCCCATACCTGTAATTCCTCGTCCGCCATCACGTGGCGATTACTCATCAGCGAAACTCCTTTCTTGCTAGGATTCATCCATCATCATATGTGGGTTTGCTGGAAGTGGCGATTCGTCCAGCCCACAAAACTTGCCACCCATGCATGCCAAACAAAAGAAAAGCCATCAGACAGATTGCCTGATAGCTTTTACGGTAACCTTTTTATTTGTCTTTTTGATTTGGGCTTTCTGCTGGAAATAAGAAGGCTGCGCCAGTAGGAGATTTTACATCTGCTCCCGTCGTTGCTGCCTGGCCTACCAACTGAGTCTGAGCCTGACCAGGAGTAAAGAATTTAGGTGGTGTGGAACCTGCTTCTTCTTTGTCTTTTGCAAAAGCCCCTGGAGCGAGCAACGCTGCACAAGCGATTGCCGAAACACCCATCATCATCCACTTTTGTTTTTTCATATCTGTTATCTCTCCCTATCCAATGTTTTCCTTTGACGCTTTTTATTGTATTGCATCAAGCAGTCTGATCGACACGGACGGGGGATTGTTTTTTTCTCCAACTTGAGGCGGAGTTTGAAATCCCACTACAATCCCTTGTCACATCCAATCCGCCCATACAACGAGGGGCCTTATTTTGGCAACAAAAAAAGCCGACCATTCTCAAGGAGAAGATCGGCTTTATGTTCGGTAATTACGCGTTCAGTTTGCCTTTAGCAACAGTTGCCAATTCGTTGAACGCAGTTTTGTCGTTAACAGCCAGGTCAGCCAGCATTTTGCGGTTTACTTCGATGCCAGCTACTTTCAGGCCGTGCATAAGACGGCTGTAGGACAGACCGTTCATGCGAGCTTGTGCGTTGATACGAGTGATCCACAGTTTGCGGAAATCACGTTTCTTTTGACGACGGTCACGGTAAGCATACATCAGGGATTTCATTACCTGAGCATTAGCGGATTTAAACAGGCGATGTTTGGAACCGAAGTAACCTTTCGCCAGCTTCAGGATTTTCTTATGACGACGGCGTGTAACAATGCCACCTTTTACTCTTGGCATACTAAACTCCTCCTGGTCTTTCCAGCATGGCGGCCTACTGCTAGGCGCTTAGGGAGCTCATGCTGTGTGATGGTGTGTAATACAAAACGGTCATGACCGTTTTCCCCTCTCATCAGGGGACAAAAGTGTTGACCGCTTCACGGTCAGATCTACCTTTCATGAAAAACGTCGAGACGTTTTTCACGGATCAAACTTACAGGTATGTGAGCATTTGCTCAATACGTTTTTGATCGCCTTTGGATACGAGTGCAGCTTTGCGCAGGTGGCGCTTTGCTTTAGTCGATTTGTTGGCAAACAAGTGGCTACCAAATGCGCGGTCGCGCTTCAATTGGCCGCTTCCGGTTTTCTTGAAACGTTTCGCAGCAGCCTTGTTGGTTTTCATTTTAGGCATCTGAAAAATCCTCCTGTCTTAACTACTTACTTTCCGCTTTCGGAGCCAGAATCATGATCATGCTGCGGCCCTCGATCTTCGGTTTGCGCTCAGGCGCAGCGAGATCTTCACACTGGGCAGCTACACGTTCCATAACTGCAAGTCCGATTTCGGAGTGGGTGATTTCACGTCCACGGAAACGGATCGAACACTTCACCTTGTGATGATCCTCCAAGAACTTTCGGACGTTGCGAAGCTTTGTTTGAAAATCGTGTTCCTCGATGTTGGAAGAAAAACGCACTTCTTTCAGCTCGATGATCTTTTGGTTCTTACGTGCTTCCTTTTCCTTCTTAGCCTGCTCGTACTTGAACTTTCCGTAGTCCATAATACGGCATACAGGCGGCTTGGCTGTAGGAGCAACGTTCACCAGATCCAATTCGGCTTCTTGGGCGATGCGTAGTGCTTCTCTAAAGGGCACAACTCCCAATTGGCTCCCGTCAGCGCCGATTAATCGGACTTCACGGGCACGGATCGCTTCGTTAATTAACATTTGATCCTTGCTAATACTTGCCACCCCCGTCAATTTCGAGAAGGAACAAAAATATGCGAACGCATATCGCGCTCGCACATATCTCACCTAAGCAAATTCATCAGATCCAAAGATCTTTGCGTAAGAGTTACCTGTCAACAATCGATTAAGACGTCGACCCAGGTGAGAAGCTGTGCGCCTCTGCTTGTTCTCGAAGTATGAAGTGTTTATACACGCCCTTTATGATACAGGGCTGAATCCACTTTGTCAAGGCTTATTCCCATTATCCACCGATATGAGACATTTCCACCTTTGAACGAGTGGTAAGACCCGGCGTTTCCTTGAGACGTTCTTCCGAGTAGCGATCATCACGATGCTCCCAAATGGATCGAATCTGCTCTTTTATTTCCTCATCACCTCGCCCGCTTCGCAGTGGCTCACGCAAATCCTCTCCTGCAGAAGCGAACAAACAGTTGTACATTTTCCCTTCAGCCGATAGCCTCGCACGTGTACAGGTAGAACAGAACGCTTGGGTTACCGATGAGATCAGGCCGATTTCCTGATCCGAGCCCACGTAGCGGTAGCGTGAGGCGACTTCCCCAAAGTAATTGGGATCGATGGCTTCAAGCGGCATTTCCTCGTGAATCATGCGCACGATCTCGCTGGACGGCACCACTTGATCCAGCTTCCAGCCGTTGCTGTTTCCCACATCCATGAATTCGATAAAACGCAAAGTATGCTTCTTCTCCCGGAAATAGCGGGCCATTGGCAATATATCCTGATCGTTGACACCGCGCTGAACGACCATATTCATTTTCACCGAAAGTCCAGCCTCGGCTGCCGCTTCCACTCCTCGCAGCACATCATCCACCTGATATCCTCTGCCATTGAGCAGGCCAAATCGCTCATTGTCCAGACTATCCAAGCTTACAGTGACCCGATCCAGTCCTGCTGCTTTCAATGCCGGAGCATGGCGTGCAAGTAGAGAACCATTGGTGGTCATGGCAATATCTTGGACACCTTCAACCTGCCGAATCATTTTAATCAACTCAGGCAAATTTTTTCGCATCAATGGCTCTCCGCCGGTAATGCGAATTTTGCCAACGCCAAGGGAAGTAAAAATACGTGTCAAGCGTGTAATTTCTTCAAAAGACAGCAGCTTATGCTGCGGTAAAAATTCGAAATCCGGACCAAAAATCTCGGCAGGCATGCAATAACGGCATCGAAAATTGCATTTGTCAGTCACGGAAATGCGCAAATCCCGTAAAGGCCGTTTTCGTAAATCAAGCACTTGCTCTTGCATCGTGGTGTCCCCCCTTCTATCCATATCCTGTCATCTCTCAATACTCACGTAAGCCAAACGATGCATAGAGAATCTTGCCTGAATCTCGGCAGCTGTAGCCACCCAGCGCTTCCACTTCTTCCAAAAACTCGTGGGAGCGGATGCAAGCGAGAAGCTCCTGGCCCTGACTGCTTCGGTAAAAAGAACCGCTCATCAGCAAATCGTACCTTTCCTCGGAAACGGGAATAAAGTCAAGATCCATCGCTTGCGCAGCTGAGTAAATGCCTAATCCTACATCTGCCGTGCCACCTGCCACAGCCGCAGCTACACTTAGATGAGATACCGCTTCACGCGAATAACCGTAAATGCACTCCCGGTCTATCTCGCTTGCTGCCAGCAAGTAATCAAATAACAGCCTTGTGCCTGCTCCTCGCTGTCGATTTATATACGTAATACCTGGTTTGACCAAATCGTGAACAGACGTGATCCCAAGCGGATTGCCCTTTTTCACGAACCAGCCTTGCTGGCGGTAAACCAACTGAACCAAGATAACTTCTTTGTCGCGAAGATATTTTTCAATAAAGGGCTGATTGTACGTCCCTGTTTGTTCATCAAACAAATGGATTCCTGCTGCATGCGCCTCTCCTTTTTGAATGGCCAAAATGCCGCTCATGCTCCCTACATGCGACGAAACAAGAAAACGTTCGGGATTTGCCTTGCGGATCAAGGAATGAAGCACATCCATGGCCAGATCATGGCTGCCGGTTGCTACTATCGTATTTTGAATTTGCTCAAGTGGACGGTATAACTCGATCTCTACTTCTTCCCCTTGTTCGTATCCCAAATCTCCTGGGGGAATGCGCAAGAGTCCATCCGCACGCACCATCGACATGGTCACCCCAGCCGAGCGTGTCAAGGGATTGGCGATGTACTGCCCGTCAATGGAACCAATCGTCACACGGATAAAATCTTCTGCCCCCATAACGGAAACAATTCGCCGACCAACGATCGCTTTGACACGTTGCCTCACAGGCTCTAGCAACCCGTAGTAATGATACACCAGCGAACGTGCAAACCACTCCATATTCAGATAAGCAGAAACAGGATAGCCAGGCAAGCCAATGACTGGCTTTTCATCTACAACACCTACAACTACGGGCTTTCCAGGCCGGGTCGCTACGCCATGCGTCAATACTTCGCCCAGCTCCTCTACGACATGAACCGTAAAATCTTCTCGTCCCGCAGATGATCCTGCATTTAAGAGTACCATATCTGCGTCCTCTAGGGCGGCTTTTACTGCATTTCGAATCATCGCATAATCATCTTTCACGATGCCATGGTAAATGGGCTCGGCACCCCATTCCTGCAAATACGCCGCAAAGACGGTTCCGTTGAATTCAATGATCTGACCTGGGGCAACCTGCGTAGACGGCTCAATCAGCTCGGTTCCTGTAGGAATAATGGCTACACGAGGCTTCCTCAGTACAGGGACAGTTACATTCCCACCGGCCAAAAGCGCTCCCAGATCAACCGGCCTAAGCTTGTGTCGGTCCGGAACGATCATCTCGCCGACGACGACATCCTCCCCGATGGGCCGAATATGCTGCCAAGGTGCCACAGCCTCAAGAATTTCAATCGTCTCCTTGTCGACCTGATGAATATGTTCAATCATAATGACCGCATCATAGCCTTCAGGGATTGGATCACCCGTGTCGACTTCTACGTAATCTACGCTATATTTGAGCCGTACGGGATTCTGCTCACACGCTCCGTACGTTTTTTCTGCACGCACAGCGACTCCATCCATGGCAGAGGCATGAAAATTAGGCATGGATACTTTGGCATAGACGGACCCGGCAGTCACTCGCCCCAGAGCCTCTCTGGTCGGGATCACTTCTACACTGGGCGTAAAGGAGATGCGACCTGCTATTCTCTCCTGTGCTTCTTTTAGCGGCGTATCTTCTAGATAGATTTTGCGCATCTTACTCCTCCTGGCATTTCATCTCTCGTTAATTCTATTTCAAAATCCATCATTGAAACAGTTGAACCGATACCATTTCACCTTCCAAAATCCCTTCTTTGTTCGCCTCTATTTCCACCATGCCATCACTTCGGACCAAGGTAGAGATCAATCCAGACTTGCCGAAAACAGGTACCGCCCATAATCCGTCTGCTCTCTCCTCAAGCTTGACGCGGATGTAATCCGATCTCCCGACAGCAGAAGGGATATTGCGGGATATACGTGCACCAATTCGCTGGTCAAACTGCGTGAGGGCTTGCCCCTGCAGTTTTTTCAACAAAGGTACGACAAACAAATGAAAAATGATTAATGCGGATGCAGGATGGCCAGGCAAACCCATGACCGGCTTTTCGCCTGCCTTGGCCAGAATAGTCGGCTTTCCTGGCTTGATAGCCACACCGTGGACTAGTACTCCCGGCTTCCCAAGCGACTGCATGACCTGCTCCGTGTAATCGCGAGTCCCAACAGAGCTGCCTCCTGAAAGCAGCAAGAGATCTGCTTGCTGATACAGCTCGTTTGCTTTTGCTGCAAATGTTTCGTAGTCGTCTTTTACAATACCGCCGTAAATAACCTTTGCACCGCATTGGCTGGCTGCCGCTCCAATTGTAATGCTGTTGATATCGCGAACCTCACCGGGAACGAGCTCCTTCTTGTCAGGGGAAACAATCTCGTCACCTGTAGACAAAATCGCGACAACCGGACGTGGATATACGCGCACATTCGTTATTCCAACAGCGGCGAGAACCCCGAGATCTTGCGGGCGAAGACGCTGACCAGCTGCCATGATCAACTCTCCCTTTTTCACATCGTCACCAGCACGGATGATGTTTTCTCCCGGGGCGACCTGCCGATATACATTGAGCAAATCATCTACTTCCTCTACGTGCTCGATCATCACGATACTATCTGCGCCATCCGGGAGCATACCCCCTGTAGGAATCGCTTGTGCCTGTCCTTCTTTGAGGAATTGGTCGGCTTTTTTCCCCATTTCAATTTTGCCGGTGATGGTAAGAAATCCTGGCAATGAATCGGATGCCCCGTACGTGTCCCTGGCTCTCACCGCAAATCCATCTACGGTAGATCGGTCGAAATGGGGAACTTGTTCGCCAGCTACGATATTTTCCGATAGAACCATATCTAATGCTTCTATTAACGAAACCTCTACAGGCTTTGCAATCGGATTGAATTGACTCGCAATCACATCCAACGTTTCCGCTACGGTTTTCACATTGAAGAATTTCATGATTGCCTCCATGTTTCTTACTTGTCAAAATCTATTATAATAAAAAGAAAAAGGGGAATACTCAAAAATGATCGTGAAGGTATTCGCTAACTTTCGTGAAATATGCCAGGCAAAATCGGTAGAAGTACCGATGGATAATGGCAATCGGGTCATCGACATTATGGAGACATTGATCCAAATGTATCCTGCTTTAGAAGAGGAGGTCTTTACACCGGAGCGAACATTCAAACCGTTTGTGCATGTATTTATCAACGGACGCAACATCATTCATGCGGATGGACTGCAGACCCGCGTATTGGAAAGTGATCAGTTTGCGCTGTTCCCGCCGGTGGCAGGAGGGTAGAATGTTTGAAAAAACCTTGGAGATTAGAGGCATCCCTGTCACTCATTTAGTCTCGTACCTAGTGGAATGCGGGGGAATTGTCCAATCAGAAAATGGGCCGATCATCGTGGTAGGTGAAGGCTGGCAAGCAGAAATGTTGCGGGAGGAAACGGTTACGATTACATCCCGTTTTCTCGTAAACGCCGTGTTTATCCACTTCAGGTCAGATGATGAAGAACGTTTCTCCCGCCTCATGAAGCAATTTCGCATGAAGGTACTGAGAGTCGGCGGATGATTAATGGTAGTGGAAGAAAAGAAGGTGGAAACAGGTTTCCACCTTCTTTTTGCCTGTTTTACACGATGTTCAATTCTTTCAGTTTGCCCTCTGGCACGACGCCGTCCACCCAGCCGCGCACCAGGTAGTACTCATCCAGCATGACATCCATTCTGCTGACATGTCCCGCGCTGTTACCGGTTGCCGGTTCTTCTGTAAAACGCTTGGGCAGGTGATCGTCCTCGCGCTTGTCAAAACCAGCTACATTGTTATAGTGGCGCTCCAAATTGTAAATGCGTTCCCCGATCTTCATCACATCATCAGCCGTTACATGAACACCAGTCATGGTAGAATACTGTTCCGCATAGTTCTCCGCATTCTCTGAGAAGGAGGAGAATTTGCAAATATTCATGGAATCTGAGAAGGCGAGCAGGTCTTGGAACACCTTCAGCAGCTCTCCTTTTCCTTCAGGTACGAGGCGGTCAGTCGGCATCGGAATCCCTGCGATCTCGCTCGCAACCGTATAACCGCGCAAGTGACAAGCACCGCGGTTGCTCGTTGCATACCCGAGCCCAATTCCTTGGATACCGCGTGGATCGTATGCTGGAATCGCCTGGCCTTTCACGCACATAGCCAGATTCTCATCACCAAAATGCCTCGCTGCCCGAGTGGTACCCTCAGCAAGCACATCTCCGATTCCTTTTCGGAAAACCATCATTTCTGTCAGCTCGATCATTCGATCTGCGTCGCCCCAGTCGATTTTTTCCTCAGTTAATCCTCGTTCGTACGCCTCCATCATACAGGAGAGCGTATTCCCCAGCTCAATCGTATCCATTCCGTGCTCGTTGCACAGATTGATCAGAAAGGAGATCGGCGCTGCGTCACCTACACCGCAGTTGGCCCCGAGAGCCCAGCCGGACTCATACTCAAAGCTTTCCACACGCGTCTTGTACTTGCCTTCCTTCACTTCTACTTCTTTCTTACAGGCCACCGGACAGGCGTGACAGGTGTTGTCTGCCACCAGCAATGTGGCATTTACAGTTTCACCGCTGTGCCCCTCAGACGCATCCCAATGAGAAAACTTGGAGTTCATGGCCGGGAGCGCCCCTACCTCGTTGATGATGCTGGTCAAGACGTTCGTTCCGTATACAGAGAGTCCGCCTTTTTTCGGAGCGGTCAGGCCGCCCTCCATAATGGCTTTCAATGCTTTTTGATTCGCTTTTTTGTACTCCTCATCCTGTGCCGGCTGTGGCATATTTCCTTTTTGTGGGGCCTTGATGACGATCGCCTTTAGTTTTTTATAACCAGCTACAGCACCTGTTCCACCGCGTCCTGCTGCTCGATCGTTTTCGTTCATGAAACCGGCGTAGCGCACGAGATTTTCTCCCGCTTGTCCGATACAGATCACGCTGAGATCTTCTTTACCATAGCGGTCTTGCATCGCACGGACGGTCGCTCTCGTTCCTTGTCCCCACAAATCACTGGCATCTCTCAGCTCGCCTTGGCCATTTTCGATGTAAAGATAGACAGGCTTGTCGCTCGTCCCTTTGAAAATGACGTTGTCAACACCAGACCATTTGAGACGGGCAGCCGACCATCCTCCCATGTGCGAATCCGTAACCGTTCCTGTCAAAGGCGACTTGGTAACCATACACAAGCGGCCACTCATGGACGAGCGAGAGCCTGTGACCGGCCCTGTCATAATGCAGAGAATGTTTTCGGCGGATAACGGTTCCACTTCGGGGCCATTGTCGTACACGTACTTCACCCCGAGTCCACGTCCCCCGATATAGGTCCTTGCCAGATCCTCATTAATTTCCTGATAACCAACTACACCCGATGACAGATCGACCACGATTTCGCGATTTTTAAACCCACCTAGATTCATGACTGGACTCCTCCCTTTCTTCATTCTTATTAAAAACGCTAATAATAAGTACCTAGTTCGACTATTATGTGAGATATCCTTCCTAAATTCCTGCGAAACTCAGCAAAATTAGCAATATTTCGATTAAATCCTTGCTTATTTCCCTGACTGTAAAGTATGTTATTTATAGGTAAATACATGTAAAACTAACTCAAACTAACTAAAACCAATTCAACCAAACTAAAAAAAGGGGGTGATGTATTGGATAGTGAGTATTTAACTCCTGACGAAGTCGCAGCCGAGCTGAAGCTCACCAGATATACCGTCTACGAGATGATCAAACGCGGTGAACTACCCGCCTCCAAAATTGGACGAGCGCTTCGGATTTTACGATCCGATCTGGATGTATTCATGCATAGAAACAAATCACGCGACGATCTTCCGTCTTATCTTCTGACAAATCCGGTGCGCCAGCAGAAGCAGCCGCTGGAAATCCTCTTCGCTGGAAGTCACGACCTCACCATTGACCTGCTCACACGTAAGCTTGCCGAGCGCGGGATTACTCTGCTCCCGGCTTTTTGCGGCAGTCTGGATGGGTTAATCGAATTGTACAAGGGCCGAGTCGAGATGGCCGGAACGCACCTATTGGATCGTTCCAGCGGTGAATACAACTTGCCTTACATTCGCTGCCTGCTGCCCAATGAGGGAGTAACCGTCATCAATCTTGTGAGCCGATGGCAGGGCTTTATGGTTCCAAGGAGCAATCCCAAAATGATTACAAGCTGGCAGGAGCTGCTCAGTGGTCGCCATCGAATCGCCAACAGACAACGGGGGTCTGGGACGAGGGTCCTCCTCGATTTCAACATGCAGCAAATGGGCGTCTCCCCTGGCGAAATTCCCGGTTATGATCTGGAATTAACCACCCATTACGCGACGGCTTCCGCTGTCCTCCAAGGAACGGCTGATGTTGCATTGGGAATCGAGAGTGTGGCCCGCGGACTTGGACTTGATTTTTATCCCATTCAAGAAGAGCGCTATGATTTGGTCATCCCCGCTCACCTGAGCAAGCAGGAGAGTTTTCAAGACTTGCTTGCGGTACTGCGAGACCCAGGCTTTAAACAAGCGATTGTCGCCCAAGGCGGGTACAACATTTCAATGACTGGCAAGGAAATTTACAGAATGTATTGAAGTTTCCATTTCATTCAAGAAGGAGAGAATACTTTTATGAAAAGGTTTTCGCTTATCCCCAGCTTTTTTCTAGCGTTGCTCTTGCTCCTCCTGGCTGCCTGTTCATCGCAATCGACTCAGCCAAATTCGGCGGCCCCTTCCTCTCCTGCAGCAGCTCCAGCCGCTTCTACTCCGGCACCTGCCAAGGAAGCCAAGGAGATTGTTCTCGCTACCACTACCAGCACACAAGACTCTGGACTGCTGGATAGTCTCCTCCCTGTATTTGAAAAGGAGACTGGCATAAAAGTGAAGGTGGTCGCCGTAGGAACCGGACAAGCCATTAAATTGGGAGAGGATGGCAATGCTGACGTCCTGTTGGTACACGCTCGCAAATCAGAAGATGAATTTGTAGAAAAAGGCTTCGGAATAAACGCCTACGACGTCATGTACAATCAGTTTTACATCGTAGGGCCTGCCGATGATCCTGCCGGGTTGAAGCAAGCAAAAACAGCCAAGGAAGCGATGGAAAAAATCGCGGCGAATAAGTCCACCTTTGTCTCGCGAGGAGATGATTCCGGCACCGATAAAAAAGAGAAAAGCATCTGGAAGGAAGCAGCGATCAAGCCTGAAGGCAGTTGGTACCTCTCCTCCGGGCAAGGCATGGGGGAAACACTGCAAATGGCAGATGAAAAGAAGGCCTACACCTTGACGGACGAGGCGACCTTTTTGTCTCGCAAGCTCGGGCTTGAGATTGTGATGCAAGGCGACAAGTCTCTTTTGAATCCATACGGGATCATTCAGGTCAAATCCTCTGCCAAGCAAGATGAAGGACTGCAATTGATTCAATTTTTCACAGGGGCTGAAGGTCAAAAGCTCATCGGCGAATTCGGACAAGCCACCTACGGAAAAGGGCTGTTCGTCCCTGATGCGAAGAAACGCTAGGAGTTTATTCCGATGACGTTTACTCCTGATGTATGGGAGGTTATCTGGCTCTCCCTGCAGGTTACGACCACGTCCGTATTAATCGGAATGATTCTAGGCATCCCCTTCGGGGCCTTTCTCGGGCTTTATTCCTTTCCAGGAAAACGATTGATTGTCATCCTGATCTATACGTGTATGGGCCTCCCGCCTGTATTGGTAGGCGTAGTCGTCTACCTCCTACTCTCACGCTATGGCCCGCTGGGTTCACTAGACTTGTTGTTTAGCGCGCAAGCCATGATCATCGCACAAGTGGTCCTGGTGACCCCCATTCTTGCCGGATTAACCATGGCTGCTGTTCAGGCAAAAGAAAAGGCCTACTGGGAAACGGCCAAAAGCATGGGGGCAAGTCCATTTCAATTGATGATGACCATCGTCAAAGAAGCCCGCGGGGGCATATGGTCAGGCGTTGCAGCCGCCTATGGGCGGGCCATTTCAGAGGTAGGAGCCGTTATGCTGGTCGGCGGCAACATCGAGCACCACACCCGCGTCATGACAACAGCGATTATTTTAGAAACACGGACGGGGAACTTCTCCGGCGGACTGCAAATGGGATTTGTCCTCTTGGCCATCAGCTTTTTGTTTAACAGCTTCATGATGGTCGGGATGCTTAGCCAATTGAAAGCGAGGAAAAGATGACCCTATGAGTCAATTGGAGCTTCAAAATCTTGTGGTAGCCTACGACGGACGCACCGTTTTGGATGTGGAGCAGATTATTTTTGAACGGGGGAAAATTTATGGAATTGTAGGTCCCAGCGGCGCAGGCAAAAGTACACTTTTGCGAATCATCAACCTGTTAGAAAAACCTTCAAAAGGCAGCATGCATTTGTTTGGCACTGACGTGGAGCTCCCTTCCCTCACCCATTCAAAAGGATTGGCGATCCAGCGTCAAATGGGTTATGTCGCGCAAAAACCCTCTATGTTTCACGCTACTGTTTTTGACAACGTTGCGCTCGGTTTGCGTTATCGCAAGCTGGATCGTGCTCGAATTCAAAGCCTAGTCCTTGAAGCCCTAGAGCTGGTCGAGCTATCCCATCTCGCAGCTCAGCGTGCCGAAACGCTGTCAGGGGGGGAAGCCCAGCGGATTGCCCTAGCCAGAGCACTCGTTTTTAAACCTGAATTGTTGCTTTTAGATGAACCTACAGCTAGCCTCGATCCGTACAACATCACTATTTTCGAACGGGTCGTCCAGATGATTCACCAGCAGCAGCAAACAACGGTCCTCATCATCACGCATAATTTGCCGCAAGCAAGGCGTCTTGCGCACGTTTGCTTGTTTCTTCTCGATGGACGAGTGGTGGAATACGGCGAGACGGAAACATTCTTTAACCGACCAGCGTGCCGCGAGCTTCAAGATTTTGTCTCCGGTCGCATGATCTGTTGAACCAAGGAAAGGAGCTATCCATGGAATTTACCTCCCGTTACTCCAGGCAAATTCGATTCGCTCCCATCGGTAAGCACGGTCAAGAGTTGCTGTCGCAAAAAAAAGTGGTGATCGTTGGAATGGGCGCATTGGGAACCGTACTGGCCAACCATATGGTCCGAGCCGGGGTCGGATACGTCCGGATTATCGACAGGGACTTTGTTGAGGAAAGCAATTTGCAAAGGCAAATGCTCTACGATGAAGAGGATGCTCGCCAGCATCTGCCCAAAGCGATGGCTGCTGTTGCCAAGCTGCAAGCTATCAATTCGTCGGTCCGGATGGAAGGGATCATAGCTGATGTTCACGCAGGCAATGCAGAATCCCTGCTGTCGGACGCAGACGTGATACTCGATGGCTCTGACAATTTCCAGATCCGCTATATTATCAACGACGTTGCGGTTAAACATGGTATTCCTTGGGTATATGGCGGAGCAGTCAGCTCGCGGGGAATGTTTGCTGTAATCAGGCCGCAGATCACACCTTGTTTTCGCTGCATCTTTCCTCACGCTCCTGTAGGGCGGGGCGAAACTTGTGATACGGTAGGCGTCATCGGCCCCCTCGTTCACGTCATTGCCTCTTATCAGGCTACGGAAGCGATCAAGCTGTTGGTAGGAGCTACAGCCCAGCTTAATACCCATCTCGAACAGATCGACCTGTGGCAAAATGACTGTGATTTTTTGCCCATTGCCGAGGGAAAAAATCCGACCTGTCCTGCCTGCGGGAAGAAAGAATTCGAGTATCTCAATTTGCACGGGAAAGAGAGCGAGGAGTTTGTCACCCTCTGCGGACGCGATACGGTGCAAATTAGTCCCACCCAGCCCCGTTCCGTCGATTTCTCAACGCTATCAAAACGTCTTTCCGTCCTTGGGTTGGTGGAACAAAACCGATTTCTGCTGCGCTTTCATGTAGACAACTGCACGCTCGTCTTTTTTGAAGATGGCCGTGTCCTTGTGCAAGGGACTCACGATATCACTACAGCCCGGACCTTGTATGCAAAATACGTCGGGCACTGATCATCCGAATCGCAAAAAAAAGGCTGCCCCTATTACTTGCGGGCAGCCTTTTTCCTATTCAAGATCAAACCTCTTACTTCATTTCATTGATTTCCGCACGAATTTTTTCAACAAACTCGTCTACAGTCATCGCACCCTCATCGCCTACGCCGCGTCTGCGAACAGACAGTGTACCGTCAGCCATCTCTTTTTCACCAATGACCAGCATGTACGGGATTTTTTGGACTTGGGCTTCACGGATTTTGTAGCCGATTTTCTCATTGCGTGCATCGAGCTCTACGCGAATGCCAGCTTGTTGCAGTTTTACCTTCACTTCTTCTGCGTATGGAACGTGCACTTCACTGATGTTCATCAGGCGAGCCTGAATGGGAGTCAGCCAAGTTGGGAATGCTCCTGCATAATGCTCGATCAGGATACCGATAAAACGCTCCATGGAACCGTACATCGCACGGTGCAAAACAACCGGGCGGTGCTTTTCATTGTCTTGGCCCACATAGGTCAAGTCGAACTTCTCAGGGAATTGGAAGTCGAGCTGGATGGTTCCGCATTGGTGACGGCGTTTCAGGGCGTCGGTGATATGAAAGTCGATCTTCGGTCCGTAGAATGCGCCGTCCCCTTCCTCGATCTTGTACGGAAGGCCGGATTCCTCGAGTACATTTTTCAGAGAGCTTTCCGCGATTTCCCACAGCTCATCGGAGCCCATCGAGTCTTCCGGACGAGTGGAGAGCGCCACGCTGTATTCAAAGCCGAACACCTTGTAAATGGTGTCGATCAGTTTCATCATGTTTTTAATCTCGCTCTCGATCTGGTCAGGGCGGACAAAGACGTGCGCGTCATCCTGGCAGAAAGTACGTACTCGAAGCATTCCGTTCAGCGCGCCGGAGTACTCGTGGCGGTGAACCTGACCAAACTCGGAGTAACGGATTGGCAGATCGCGGTAGGAATGCATCGCGTTTTTGTAAATGAGCATGTGCCCTGGACAGTTCATCGGCTTCAAAGCGTAAGTAGCATTGTCCACCTCGGAGAAATACATGTTTTCATGGTAGTGATCCCAGTGTCCAGATTGTTTCCAGAGGCGCTCGTTCATGAGGAATGGCGAACGCACCTCAGTGTATTGGGCCAATTGCTGCAGACGGCGGGAGAACTGCTCCAGCTCGTTGCGTACAGTGAAACCGTTTGGCAGGTAGAACGGCATGCCAGGCGCTTCCTCGGAAAACATGAACAACTCGAGTTCTTTACCCAATTTGCGGTGGTCGCGCTTTTTCGCTTCTTCGATGAAGTGCAGATATTCATCCATCTCTGCTTTTTTCGGCCAAGCAGTACCGTATACACGTTGTAGTACTTGGTTTTCCGATTTACCACGCCAGTAGGCACCAGCTACGCTCATCAGCTTGAATGCTTTGATGAAGCCAGTGGATGGCAGGTGAGGTCCACGACAGAGGTCGAAGAATTCGCCTTGCTCATAGAGAGTAATTGTAGAATCCTCTGGCAGATCACGGATCAGTTCTAATTTCAAATGATCGTTCAGCCCTTGGAAAATCTCCGTTGCTTCTGCACGGCTGACTACTTTGCGACGAATCGGCAAATCTTCCTTCACGATTTTTTCCATTTCCGCTTCGATCTTGCCGAGGTCTTCCGGCGAAAGGGAAACAGGAATGTCCATATCGTAGTAGAAGCCGTCCTCGATGACTGGACCGATACCGAATTTTACTTCACTTCCGTAAATGCGCTTTACAGCTTGTGCCAGCAAGTGAGCCGTACTGTGACGGTACACTTCCAGACCGTCCGCAGAATCAAGCGTTACGATTTCGATCGCTGCATCGTCTTCAAGTGCTGTGTACAGATCTACTACTTTGCCGTCTTTTTTACCAGCTACTGCTTTTTTCTTCAGGCTTGCGCTAATGGAGCCTGCGATCTCTTCGATGGTAATCCCAGCATCATACTGACGTACTGCGCCATCTGGGAAAGTTACGTTAATTTGTGCCACCTTGGATTCTTCCTTCCTGTTTGTTGATTTTGAGAAAATAAAAAAACACTCATCCCCAAAAAGGGACGAGTGTGTTCTCGCGGTACCACCCTAGTTCAAGTCTGCTTACAAAGCAAGATCAACAAACAAAGTTCGTCAACAAGCAGACTCCTCAAGTCAATGTAACGGTATTTAACCGGCTAGCCGTTAGTAAAAGCAAAACGCTTCGTTCCCGACTGCTACTCGAAGGGGGTAGATCCATATGGGTACGCAGCGAGCTTCCAGCCAATGACCCGCCTCTCTATAGCGACCTTCATATCGTCCATGTCCTTCTCATCGTATCGCATGTAAAGTTTTGTTGTTGCTATTATAGTTTAGTCGGATTGTGGACGTCAAGTGCACGTCTTTGTGTCATACAAAGCGCACAGGAATGACAGGTGGTAAGACGGTTGTCAAAAATGCTGCGAATCGTCTGGGCTAATCCCGGCTTTTCTGGTGCCATGTGCAGAATGATGCTCTCTGGTGCCAGTGTAACCAAAGCGCTGACCAAATAATCTTCGTCTCGGCATTTTTGCTCGTCCATGCTCAGTACTGCATCCAGCTGATCAAGCCAAAGTCGATCTCCATTTTTATCATAAAGATGGAAAGGTTTGTCCACACTAGGAACGACGTGAACTACTTCCTGCTTTGTTTCCTGAACGTCGATAAAGTAGCGAAGCAACTCGACAAATTCCTGGTATTGCTTGTCTTCCAGATACTCATCAATGCCAGCCTCCACTAATTCAAACAGCTCATTCCAATGTTCCTGGAGGCGGAATCGGACAAAACCAAGTACATTGATGGACCTATCCTGTTCGAGGTAGTTGAAAGCTTTGCGATACACGTTTGCTTTGCGCGTAGTCGCCGTCAACAGCTCCAGCTTTGTTGACTCAACCTCTTGACACATACGCTCAATGTATGGAAAAATTTCAATCCATTCTTCTTCGATCTCCTCTGCCTGCAACAGGTCGCCCGCAATTTCTTCCAAGATTTCCGGGTCCTTCACCTGAATGACCCATTCAGCCAACGTGAGCGCTACAAAAGCCCTCGCCCAATCAATCGTCTGCGCATCGTACTCCTCTTCGCACCAGCTTTGAAAATAGAACAGGTGGTAATCGTCCTGTTCCTCTTCTTTGTATGTAATGCGCACTGGTGCGGTGTTGACCCGTTCCGTCATCTCGTTTACGATGGCGCGATACGTGCCACAATGCGCAGGGACATTCTCCAGCAATACGCGGAACGTCTGCATAACCATCCCCCCAACCGCAATTGTAGTTACAGTATATGTCCCGTTAGGAGCGATATACTTTTAAACGGTTGGAAACTCCGGGAAGGTTGCAGTATCAGGCAAATTGCCTCTCTGTCAAAATCATACATTCCACATAAAAACACGCCTCTCCATCATTCCTTCCACCTCAGGCGGCGAAAAAATAACAGACAAGCGTGTTGCAAATACTCATTATCTATTTCCCATTAGTTTTGCATAACAAAATCTTTTTCCGCCATCTCGCCCTCATTAAACACGCGCAGGATGTCGTACTGGGTGTTGCGCTGCGCAGGGATCTTGCCTGCACCTCGAATCAGCTCCAGAATTTGGTTGGTGTTTACCTTGTACGTACATGCTGCTGCAGAAACGACGTTTTCCTCCATCATTGTTTGACCAAAATCGTTCGCTCCATAAGACAAGGAAAGCTGTCCGTAATGAGGTCCCATGGTCACCCAGGAAGACTGGAAATTCTCTACGTTGTCTAACATTAGTCGACTAATTGCCAGTGTTTTAAGATATTCTTCCGGTGTGTTGTTAACAGCTTTCATGTTGGTATTGTCCGGCTGGAAGGTCCATACGATAAACGCTTTGAAGCCATGAGTCTCGTCTTGCGCTTCACGAATACGCATGAGGGACAAGACACGCTCTTCCATTTCCTCACCGAAACCGATAACCATCGTAGCGGTACCTGGCAGGCCTGCGCGGTGTGCCGCTTTCTGGGTATCAATCCATTCGGTCCACGAGCCTTTCAGACGAGAAATTTTCCGACGAGTGCGGTCATCCAAAATCTCTCCGCCCGCCCCTGGCAATGAATCGAGCCCGGCTGCTTTCAGCTCTCTGAGCACGTCCTCCACTGTCATGTTGGAAACCTCGGCGATTTTGATTACTTCTGCTACAGACAGAGAGTGCATGGTAATGTGCGGAAAACGTTGTTTGATAGCACGCAACAAATCCGTATAGTAATCCAGTTTCAAATCAGGATTCGTTCCACCCTGCATCAAAATTTCCGTTCCGCCGACATCTACCGTCTCCTGAATTTTTTGGAAAATAGTTTCTCTCGGGAGAACATATCCTTGTGATGATCCCGGTGCGCGGTAAAATGCACAAAAACGGCAATACGTGTCACAAATGTTTGTGTAGTTAACGTTGCGGCTGATTACAAATGTAGCAATGGGGTCTGGATGGTGCTTTAGCATTACTTGATTAGCGTAATGGCCCATTTTTTCGATCTCATTGCTCGCAAATAGGGCCAAACCATCTTCTAGACCCAGGCGTTCGCCAGCAACGGCACGTTCCAATATGTTGTCGATCATAAGGATCACTCCTTGTACCATACGTAAATTCCACTCCACATGATATCACAATACAAACACCCCGGCTATAGCTCAGGTGCTGCGGGAGTGGTGCCGAAATAAAAAACAACCATGCGAAAAGCAAGGCTGCTCGGGCTTTCTTTATATGATTCTATTCAAAACCAATCTGCTCATACACTTCTGGTTCCCAATAAATAACGCTTTGAGCAAGCGGCAAATTGGTTTCTCTCGCTCCATTTGGCTGTCCATTGAAATAGATAATTTCCGTCACGGATACACGATCGCCGCGAACGTCAATCTCCCCTGATAACTGCAAGCTGGTCCCGTTTGGCGCATAGTAAACGACTTTCCCCGATCCCAATGTCTTCATGGGTTCCTCCCAATGCTGTTTGTCCTATTTTTCTATACTAATGGATAATCTTTCCTAGCGTCAATAAAAAAACAAAGGACCAAATGACTAGCACTATTGTTGTAACCCATTACCGGAAGCAACCGTATTCCTTATTGTCATACCTTGATTTTCGGGTACCCCTTGCCCACCAAAAGCCGCTTGTCGGTCTTTGTTTGGACAAAGAGGCATAACCTAACTACAGAAACCCGAATCTTTCCTGTATAATCGTATACGATAGGAAACGTCGTAAGGAGATGCTCATGCTCGAACAATTAACGCAACTTTTCATGAATTACGGAATTTGGGGACTCTTTGGGATGGCATTTTTGGATTCGTTCATCAGTCCGATTCCTCCCTTCTTTATGCAAATTGCGATGAGTCTGCTCAATCCCGAGTCTGCCCTCCGTTATGCTACGGTCGCCTTTACCGCCTCCGTACTCGGTGCACCCATCGGATATATGCTCGGAAAATGGTTAGGAAAACCACTTTTGCAAAAGCTGCTGCCGGAAAAATGGGTTGTGCTGGCCACCGAGAAGTTTGCTAAAAACGGGGATGCTGCCGTATTGATCGGAGCCTTTACACCGATTCCCTTCAAGGTGTTTACTGTGCTTAGCGGTGTGTTTAATTATTCGCTGACCAAGCTGATGCTCTTTGCCATTATTGGACGAGGTTTAAAATTTTTCTTAATCGGAACTTTGTTTCAGCTATACGGCAAACATGCAAAAGTGCTTTTGGATGATTATTTAGAGGTAAGCCTTCTAGGGATTGCTGCAATTGTTGCGATCGCCTGGTTTATTTGGAACAAACGAAGAAAACGCTACGCACTGAAATGAAAAGCGCCCAGGCCAGCTTTCGCAGAGGCATTGGGCGTTTTTAGATTGGTCAAAAATTATCTGAAAGCAGTGGATACCTTACCCTGCCACATTTCTATGGAAACAGGTCGATACTCCATAAGCTCTGTAAAAAAGTGGACATCCAGAAGCTGATCGTCTTGAATTCCCCTTTTCCTTTTTTCCTGTAAATGCTTATTTACGTAAAGTCTGGCGAGAATGTATTTTCGCACATTCCCTTCATGAACAGCCTGATCCTCTGCCTCACTTACGATGCAGGTCAAGGAATAAATGTCTACCATGTGATCGGCAAGCGGCTTCAATTTATAAGTCAGATAATCAGCCGATTGGCGCATCAAGTAAGCGATATTCTCCTCCAGAATCGGTAGCTCAGCTAACACGATTTGGGCAAAAGGAGCCGATAATTCGTAGTTCCAACGAGCGACACGCTCTCGAATCATCTGAAAAAAAATCTGATGGCTGTTCTCTTTTTGCATCACCCGCAATAGATCCAGTGCAAGAATATTGGAAGTCCCCTCCCACACAGTGAGAACTTGTGCATCACGCAGCAATCGCGGAGTCACATATTCCTCGATATACCCGTTTCCTCCATGGATTTCGATGGCGGTGTGCGCAGCTGAGACCGCTTCCTCACCTGTGCGGTATTTCAGCAGGGGAATCAGCAAGCGAGCCAGCGCTGCATCTTCTTTTTTCACTTGTTTAGATTGGAGTCGATCGTACACCTGAATCATGTCAAACACAGCTCCGCTGCTTACTTCTACATCCAGCAGGAGGGTTATCAGCATTTGCCGCACCATCGGATACTGGTCGATCGGATTGCCAAATGCCCGTCGTTCATGGGAATAATACTGGGCCTCGTAAAAAGCCCTGCGCATAATGCCAATCGAAGCGACTGCGTTGCAAATGCGGGACAGATTCAGAGCCTCTGCCATGTATTTGAAGCCACTCTCAGGCTGCCCGATCAAATAGCCTTCCGCTCCTTCAAGCAGCACCTCGGCGGACGGCACGGCATTCACCCCGAGCTTATCCTTTAAACGCCGAATCTGGATCTGATTACGCTCCCCATCCGGCTTGATCCACGGTACTAAAAAAAGTCCCAATCCTTTTGTTCCCGGCTTGTCAGCATCGATTCTCGCCAGCACAGTCGCTACCATGGCACCAGCGTTGCTCGCAAAAAATTTTTCGCCTGTTAAACGGTATACGTCCGGTTGCCCTTCTACAGGTTGTGCCACCGTAACATTTGCCCCGACATCCGAACCGCCCTGCCGCTCTGTCAGCCAGGTAGCTCCCTCATACATGCGTTTACGGTCGCATGTAGTAAGACCCATCAAGTACTGCTTTTTCTGCTCCTCGTTCCCATAGCGGTTGATCAAATAAGCCGCTGACATGGTCAAAGTAACTGGGCAGTAAAAACCCGGCTCGGATTGACTGACCACATATCCCATCAGAAAGGAATTGGTGTAAGGAACAGTCTCTCCCAGCTCCGGGACCGGATGATAGAGATGGCTGACAATCCCGGCACCATATATATGAGCAACCGTTTCTTTATAGCCTTCGTTGGTGACGATCTCGGAAATGTCTTCCCCCAGCCGATTGTATTTGCGCAGGCGGGGCTTACCCTCTTTGTCCGTATGCGCAGCGCGTTCGTCCATGGGACCAGCTACATATGCTCCCAATGCAAACAGCTGATTTTCTGCCCAATTCTGCATAGCGGCTGGCAAATAACGCTTTAACAAGTAGTGAATATTGGGATCTGCCTGAAAAAAGTTTTGTTCGCTCGCTGGTCGAGGATGAGGGATATTGTCACTGTAAGCTCTACGGTCAATGCTCCATTGCAGGCGGCTCATGTCCGCTCCACTCCCGTCAATGAATGCGACTCTCGCAAGCTGTGCTTTCGTATTTTTCCACTCGTATTGCGCGGCAGAGCAGGCAGGACAGTGACTTGCCGCGGCAGCTTGTAATCGGCTAGGCGCCCTTCCAAAAAGCTGCTCACTTCCTGCTGCCAATCCCGGGGAGCCTCTTCCCCTTGGCGCAATACGATATAAGCAGCAACCGTCTCGCCCCACTCTGGATGCGGCAAGCCGACGACAGCCACCTCTTGAATAGCCGGATGGCGCTCTAGCGCAAGCTCAATCTCCTTTGGGTACACATTGATGCCGCCTGTAATCATGACGTCTTTCTTACGATCAACGATCCACAAGAACCCGTCTTCATCCATTCGCCCCATATCTCCAGTAGCAACCCACCCATTCTGAAGCGTTTCACTCGTCGCCTCTCGGTCGTTATAGTAGCCCTTCATCGTTCCTTCCCCTCGCACGCGGATTTCACCCACTTCACCCACGGCTGCCTTTGCCCCGCTTTCATCCACGACCTCGATCTCTGCAAACAAAACACCTCGATTGCCCACGCTCCCTACCTTATCCGGGTATTCCCGATGGAACAGGCACGTACCAGTTGGACCAGCCTCTGTCAAACCGTACACGCACACCAGCTTCTCACGTCCGTATGCCTGCTCCAAAAGTGCTGCCATTTCTTTGGACAATGGAGCCCCTCCGTATACCCAGCATTCAATGGAAGAAAGATCGTACCGGCTAAATTCAGGGTGCTTCATCGTCAGCAAATACGCTACTGGTGCGCCAAAGAAATGCGTAATCTTGTGCTTCTGGACCAGCGACAACAGCAATTCCGGAGAAAAGGTTAACGCACTCACCTGCGTGGCACCGAGCAGTAAAGCCGGAAGAAAGAAAAGGTGCAGAGGCGCAGAGTGACTGAGCGGCATCAGTTGCAGAATTCGGGAACGATGCGTCATTCCCATTTCAATCGACATCATTTTGGCTACGGTAAGCAAGCTGCGATGTGTAAATAACACCCCTTTGGGTCGGCCAGTCGTACCTGACGTGTACAAAATACTGACTTCACTATCCTCCGTTGCCCACTGCGCATCAGGATCAATCGAATGGACATTCAGCTTGCAGGATACATTTTCATCCAATACCCAGTCATCGGTTCCTGCCCAAACGCCTTGGCTTCTTCCCGTCTTGATAGCAATCAGCCCGGCGGCTTCTTCGACTAGCTCCCCCACCGCTGGCACCAAGGCCTCGTGGACCACTAACGCTTTTGCACCTGACTGCTCGCAAATATAGCGTACTTCTTCCTGCGTAGAACGAGCATTTATCGGCACTACAATGGCACCGCACCGAATGACTGCCATGTAAAAAAAGGCAAACTCCAGACAGTTCGGTATCAAGAGGACAACCCGATCATTTGGCTGGATGCCTTGTTCACGCAAATGGCAGGCCCACAGGCTGGCTATGTCGTTCCACTGGGAATAGCTTACTTCCACCTCTCCTGCAATCAGTGCAGGCTTATTCGCATACTTTCGTCCGTTTACTGCAAGTAGAGCTGATACATTCATCGGTTGTCCTCCTACTTTCTTCAAGCAATTTTTGTTCAAAGCTTTGCTTGTAGACGAGAATGTCTTCCCTTAGCTGTGCCAACTCGCTGATTTTCTCGTCGATTTCCGCCAGCTTCTGGTTTCCGTACTCAATGGTGCGCAAAAGCTGTGCTTGGCCAGTACGATCCATAGCAAACAATTCAATCATCTCGCGGATTTGATCCAGCGAGAATCCAAATCGCTTTCCGCGCAGAATCAAGCGCAGCCTCGCGCGGTCCCCGCGGCTGTAAAATCTGATCCCCCGCTCAGTACGTCCCGGCAAGATTAAGCCCAGCTCCTCGTAATAACGTATCGTTCTCGTACTGACATCCAATTCTTGAGCAAGATCAGAGATGGACCACGCTTCTTGTCGATCAATTCCTTCTCTGCTCATGTTATGGAGGTCCTCCTGAAATTATTTAGCGAATATTCGGAAATAACTGATTATACACATTTTACCTGTCGTTTACGTAAACGTCAACCAAACCGCATTTGCATAAAAATTTCGCGAGTCAATCACCCATTTGCTACTCGCCCATATATTGTAATTGTGAGTTTTGGAGGAGGTGAAGCAATGGCCGTCATAAAAGCAAACGCGAATGACGTGGCATTACTTGCACGGTTAATGCGTGCTGAAGCTGAAGGTGAAGGAGAGCTTGGCATGCTGATGGTGGGAAATGTCGGGGTAAATCGGATTCTTGGTAATTGTCTTGACTTTAAAAACATCCGTTCAATGAGTGATATGGTATACCAATCACCAGGCGGATATGAATCCGTTCAAAAACCGTACTTCTATCAGCGTGCACGCGAAAAAGAAAAACGTCTTGCCAAGCGTGCTATTAATGGGGAGCGCACGCGTCCAGCTAGTAATGCCTTGTGGTTTTACCGCCCGACCGGTGATTGCCCAGCTACCTGGTGGGATCAGCAAAACTCCGGACGTTACAAGGCGCACTGCTTCTTCATACCGACCCCAGCTGATTGTCCGCGTGTTTACTAGTAAGGATAGATAAAGGAGCGAGTTCATCATGAGTCAACAAATGCCATACCCTTCCTACCCCTCTTACGGGTATGATATGTATCAATCCACACAGTTTCCTTATGGAATGCCCCAGCAGCAACAGCAGCAGCAACAATTGGCACCTATGCAACCAAGCGGGACCTTTATTCCTGGAACCCCCGTTACACCTGGGCAAATGCTCGTAGAAGAGTCGTACATCGAGAACATTTTGCGTTTAAACCGCGGCAAAGTAATCACCGTCTATCAAACATTTGAAAACAACAGCCAATGGAACGCCAAGATTTTTCGCGGGGTGCTGGAAACGGCAGGTCGTGACCACATTATCTTGAGCGACCCCCAAACAGGCAAGCGCTACCTGCTGCTCATGGTAAATACTGATTACATTACTGCGGATGAAGAATTAAATTACGTTCCCCCGTCTCTCCCAATAGGTATGCGATAGGAGTCACCCCCAGGCAGTCTTCCTTCATTTTAAACTGAAGAAGGCTGTCTCTTTATGTTTTTTGCTATAATGATGGGATCGAAGTATAACAAGACGTACAAAGGATGACGGAGTATGGCATTTGGGATTACGAGGGAAGAATTAAACAGGTGGAAGCAGGCCGTGATTAGAGAAGAGATCGCCTTTTTGACTCATTATTGGATTGATCCGCGTTTTCCAGGTATAAAAACAGTTACAAAAGTAGGCTGTGCAAACCGTGAGCTTTTGACGAACTGGTGCCTAGCCCATGGCTTAAATCCCGTTTATATTCACGATCGGCCGCCGTTTCCCCATTTTGACCTGCTCGGTCCAAAGCAAAAGGAAATCTTGCAAAAAGAAGGTCTCTGGGATCAGCTTCAGCGCTTTCGGTTACTGGAGGAATGATAAAAAGACTGCCAAATGGCAGCCTCTAGCGTTTTTTCTCTTGGTTGTATCCTCGTTCACCATACGGCGCGAGTTCTTCCAACCATTTGTTTTCCAGCTTTTCCAATGCATCCGCTGTATCAAAGTATGGCTCATCCTTTTTCTGCAAAACTTCAAGCACCTCAAACTCAAAAGCTTCAGCTCCGAATTCGTTCCACTCTTTTTGCAGAGAACGATTTGTATGTGAGCCATGCTGAAGACTGAATTTCTTCCCATTGATCGTCTTTAGATTCGGTGTGCTGTCAATGAATATTTTACCATTCTTCGTATTTTTAATTTGATAAACGCCTGCCTCTATCTTGACTTCCTTGTACAATTGCTTTAATTCTTGCTTGCGATTCATCGTTGTTTCCTCCTGTTCCTCTCGCTGGTTGTTCTCTATGTTTACCCAATATTCACTGCCATCCGGCTTTCTGTCCAAGAATGCAAAATCAATTAAATATCTCCGCAGCGTGACATGATCGGCATAAACTGCCTCCAGTATTTCATTCACTTCTTTTTCGTTATAGATACGTTCCGGATCAAAGCGACTGGCAATCAGACGCAGGATAACGAGTCGATGCTTCTGCTTTCGCGGGAATCTGAGCAAAGGACCGTCCGTTCCTTCCGGGAAATACTTGCTTGTAATCTCAACGGCTTCCTCGGTAGTTGCCTGCAATTTAGCCTGGGACTGCGGGACTCCCTCTGCCGCCTTGTTCGTTTTGACACTCGACGGGGATGAGAAGGATGTTTGCTTATCTGTTTCTCTGAGCAGCTCCATCATCACAAGAAACACTTTGGCTTGACGTTCCTTCTCCTTCAATGCAAACCGGTGATTGCGAATGGTGGAAGCACTGCCAATTCCCATTTCTTTTTGTACTTCACTATCGTTTTTTCCTTGATAAAAAAGGCGCAACAGACTTGTTTGATGATCGGACAATCCTGTCAATCGCTTATCCAGCTTGCTCAGGTGTTCAAACACAGATTCATGCGTGTTCGCAATATGATGCTGCATATATCGGGCAGCGTCATAAAGCCTACCCTCCACCGGATAAATAATCCCTTTCTCAACCTTCTCCCCGCAAAGCAGGCACAAATAGTCATCCGCTTGTTCTACATACCCGTGTTTCAGATCTTCCACGGAAGCACTCCAAAACTGATCGACCAGCGACATTTATAAACACAACCTTCGTTCGTTTGTTTTATTATAGATAATTTATCATTACGTCTATTTATTGTCAAACAAAAAAGACCCCTGTCTTTATATAAACAGACAGGGACTTTTACATGTAAACAACGATCCGCGATCTAGTATACGGATTTTACAGTCCGCCATGCAGGTAAACATAGCCGTCATGATCTTTCCTTTGCTTGCAGAACATGACTCGCTTGCGCCATCTTCTCCAGGAATTCTCGCCGATCTCCTTTCAAAAAACGTCCATCAGTCGCTTCTCTCTTCTGTCGATAACGGATCGCTAACCGATTAACCAAGCGATTGATCTCCTGATGCTGCACCTCATCCATTGTAAAACGGACAGCGTACTCATAAAAATCTTGTTCCCATCGCGTAGTTCGAACGACATGCCCGTACATTTTTAAAGGTTGGGCACACATTACTGTCTCGAACTGCAGGACAAGCTGATCATTCGCAGGCATTTTTAGGTGGGACAGAAAACGAAGTCCACCTGCTCCTATATCCTCAATCAAAACAGTTGTACTCCCAATTTCCATCGTTTTCCCTTTGACAAGCACAATCGTCATTTCAGCACAGAGGGCGTGCTCCAGCTTCAGTCGAAAATATTCTCGTTGATGTCCCTCCTCCATGCCTGCCAATTCGCTCACCGTCCCAATAGATAGAGTGCTAAATCATAGGCGCCATTTCTCTATTTTTTCCGCTTGGGGTAATGCATATCCTGCAAGCTGACTTTTGATTTTTCCCACAGCTGTCTTTGGTCGTGGACGATCGAGTCGTTCCGTTCCAATCGGAAGAGGAGTTTGACAAGAAACCAGACAACCAGCAGAAACCCAGAAAAGATGACTAACGTTAAATAGATCATATCTGTAACCCCCCTCCCCTTTTGTTACATGATATGGGAGGGAATAAAAAAAGATTACCATATGTGGCGAAAATGTGACACTTTTAATTAAAAAGGAGTTGTGCTCCGCGGTTTTTCTGCTACGTAAAAGAGTCGATCCAGCCTGGCAATTTCCTCGGCTGCGTCAACCTCGACCAGTCCATACAAATACAGCTTACGGAAGCTGACCGCTCCCATTACGAGCGAAGAAAAATCAGAAATATCTAATTGCACACTGACATCTGCATGACTGTTCTCCAATAATTGCGGATGCCCTTCAGTAAATTGGATGAGCCAGGTTCCCTCATTTTCCGGTAAGAACGAATCACGAATGGATAAGCGCAACGTCACATTTTCTAAGCCAAAAGAACGCTCGGAAAGCTTTGCAAAAAATCCTGGTACATCAATGACCCGATACATCAGTCCAACTCCAGCGACATGGCTTTCGTGATATACACTCGGGAGGAGATTGTTTGTCCCATTTCCAGGATCAGACAGCAGGACATGGAAATCTTCATCAGCAGTGGTCAGTACAATACGCTGAATCTGATCCGCCTGGCTATGCAAAAAGGAAAGCAACTGACCGAGTGCCTCGCGTGTTTCATAATGGAACTCCTTGATTACCAGATCATTGTACATCCGGTTTTCTTCATGGGCATGTTTGTAGTGGAAGGCGAGATAGCCACTTAGGCGTCCATCGCATTTGCAGCCAACCACGACTTGGTCCGGTTGTTCCAGGAAATTTTTCAATTCCCGATCCGTCTTTCTGATCATCCCGTGTGTTTGGCGAACGACCCGATGATAACAGGCCAAAATCTCTTCCCTGTCTTCGGTTCCCAAGTAAACGATCTGGTCTTTGCCGACATAAGGCAGGCTGGATGGCTTGATCCGGTATTGATTGATCTTGGTGCCCATTCCAAACCCCATCTGTTTATAAAAATCGACCCGAAATGGATACAGCGAGACAAGACAGATACCACGCTCGCGATAGCTCTCGAGAAATCCTTTCAGCATGGATTTTGCTACTCTTTCTTTTTTATGCAACAAATCAACTGCTACCATCCCGATACCGCCTGTCAGCATTTGTGTGCCGTGTACGTTCATGGAAAAATCGTGCCACTTCATGATTCCAATGAGGCGCTCATCTCGGTAACACCCGTGGAAACTGACATTAGGGTCGTTTTCCAGCGTATCCTTTACACGTTCACTAAATCGCTGGCTATTCTCCGGTCCCAAGAGATTGCTACCTGGATAAGCCCTAGCTGTAATTCTGACAACATCGCCTACTTCCTCAATTGAAACGGGGCGAATCTCCTCCATCATCCAATGCACTCCTGTCTGTTGAATTATGAGGATACCTTATCTACTTACAGAAAATAGTATCGAATCTCGGGGGCATAAGGCAATAAGAAATTTGTATATTCTGGTAAATTGTGGCGAGCTTCAATGGAAGTGAGGAAAAAGGAGAAAACGCTCCGGTTCTTGGAACACTTGCTTGGGGGCATTCCTGTCCGGCTCCATTTCAAAAGCGGAACCGCGTCCAAAGTAGCCGATCATGGAGTATCTCAGAGGTGGACGCTAAAAGCGTGTTCCGCTTATTTCTCCTTTTTCCTCACACCAGCTTTTGCTCTTTGTCGGGAGTTCTTTTTGGGGATTTTCGATGAAGTTTTTTGTAGAAGCGGCTCTTTGCCACTTTTGACATAAAAAAGCGCCAGCCAATAGCTGACGCTTTTTCCTTAATTATTCCTTGCTAGTTCCTTCTGTGCTTTGGCAAACACCAGCGACAGGCAGAAGCAGCATACAGCCAGTACGAGGGAGCCCGTAAACACGACATGTACACCGGATGCGAGAATATCCCGGATTTGCATGAGTTGCTCAACTGGGATGCCGCCTGCTTCAAACGAGGCACCAAGGTTGGTATGCCCGCTGCCGACTGTCACCAGATTGAATAGCATCCCGAATACGGCTGCCCCAAAGGTTTGGCTAAATGTACCCGTGAACGTATTGAGCGCGACCGCTGTGCCTCGTTTGTCGACCGTGACAGAGGCCTGGATTTTTACCATGACGATCGGACTGATCAGACCCATGCCTAAACCAATCAAGCCGACTGCCACGTAAATAAGGTAGCCAACCGAATGGGATGACAAAAGGGTGAGTAGCGACGCAGCTATTGTCAGTACGGCTGTCCCAGCTATAATTAATTGCTCTGCCCGCAGCTTCCCCAGCAAATTCCCGGAGAGGACGGCGCCGATTGTCCAACAAACGGGCATCGGAGTCAGGACAAATCCGGCCATCGTCGCACTCTCTCCCAGAACGCCTTGACTCCAGATCGGCAGGTAGACCACCATGCTGATCACGATGCCATTCGTCAGCAGCGTGAGCAAGTTGATCATCATCACGTTGCGATTCGTGAGCAGTGAGAGCGGTATGAGCGGCTCGGGCGACCTCTTTTCCACTGACACGAAAACGAGAAAGGTCGAAAGTGCAAACACGATCAAGGAAATGGTCACCGGACTCGTCCAAGACTGATGCTGACTGCCTGTCAACAATGCGTACAGCAATGCAATCGTTCCTACAGAAAAAATAAGGGCACCTGGATAATCAATATGCCGCTTCGTTTTTACGGCCAGCTTCTCTTTGTAGTACAGCACCAGCATGAAAAACGACAGGAGTCCAAATGGCAAGTTGAGAAAGAAAATATAACGCCAGGATAGCGTATCGACCAAAAATCCTCCCACCAACGGACCTGCCACACCGGAAAGCCCCCAAACGGCACTGATCCAGCCCTGGGCTTTCGCTCTTGCCGTTTGCTCTGTGTACAAATCGCCGATGATCGTCATCGTAATCGGCATCACAGCCCCTGCGCCTAGCCCCTGAATTGCACGGTACACAATCAGTTGTTCCATCGACAATGCCACTCCACAGAGGGTAGAACCTAGCAAAAAGATTCCGATCCCGGTCAACAGCACATTCTTTCTTCCAAACAAATCAGCCAGCTTCCCGTATATCGGGGCAGAAACTGCTGTGGCCAGCATGTAAATCGCATACACCCAGCTCACTTGCTCAAAGCCCGCCAAATCACTCGTAATACGCGGCACGGCTGTGCTCACAATCGTTCCTTCCATCGCGGCAAGGAATGTCGAGAGCATCAGTGCCATCATAATCTTTACTCTCATCATGCTCTCCTCTCTATCTGCAAAAAAATCATGACCGCCAAAAAGCGTTGTCATAGTATAGCACAGTTTTTTCTTTCACAGACTGCTTCCCGGCAAAAGAAAAATCCTCGTCATGTTCACAACAAGACGAGGTTTGTTTGTCTCATGTTATTTGCTCCGTCTGTGAGCAGCGTAGTCCTTTACCGCTGCAAACACCTGCTGATAATAATGATCTTCATGTGGTACAAAGTGGGTTTTGTCCACCTCTGCGTCGACGTCCCAGTTTACGATTTTTCCTTCGATTAAAAAGCCTCTTGCGCGAATGGTGGATACCTGCCCGGCGAACAGCTTTTCTATCTCATCCAAATGGACCCAGACCAAGCCCGTTACCTCTTCTGCTTGCAAACGGTACTCGCTGAGCGGTTGATCACATTCATACAGGAACACGTGGCAGAATTCTTTGTCCATGACTCCCGGAGCGCTTGTCACATCGCGAATGATACCGACAGCATGCAAGTCTTGAAAAGGAGCAGACAGCCCCAGCTCTTCCTCCAGTTCTCGCACACCGTCGCTTGGTTGCTCAGAAGCGAGCAGATGACCGGCTGAAGTGATGTCGAGCAAATTGGGGCACGTATCTTTATCCGGATGTCTTTTTTGGAACAGCAGCTCAATTTGCTGCCCTGTGGTTCGAAATATCCAGCAATGAAATGTCTGGTGCCATAGTCCTCTGCGATGTACCTCACTTCTTTTTTCGATCCCGATAGGTTGTCCTTCTTCATCGAAAATGTCCAGCTTTTCTTCCTGCATGCCATCCACCTCTCATCCCTGTATCTATCTTTCTCCACGATAACAGGCATGGCAGTTTATGGCTACCACAATTGCAGGCAAATTCAGGCTGAATGAATCATTCGCTACGCACTGAAGCGCTCCTGCAAGGAAAGATTCAAACTGGTCAACTGCTTAATTTCACCATCAACCTGCTTGGCCGACTCAATCTGATGAACGCTCATCATCGACAGTTCCTCCATGGCAGCAATGCCTTCCTCGATAACCGTCGAAATTTGTGAGATCTCTCCCGTTACATGAGCTGAATCATTCTTGATAGAGAGCATCATCTGGTTCAGCCTTCGAATAAACGTAAGCAGGTGCGTAATCGTCTCCTTCACTTGTACGAAATCATCTGCAAACACATCTACTTCGGTGACCGACAGCTCCGCCACTGTTTGGCTGTTTTGAATCAGGGCAGACGTCAAATCACTTTCTTTTTGGATGGCTTCCATGATCATTTGAACCTCTTTTGCGGCTTCACGGCTCTGATTCGCGAGCTTTCTGATTTCACTTGCTACAACTGAAAAGCCTTTGCCATGCTCCCCTGCTTGAGCCGCTTCAATAGAGGCATTCAATGCCAACAAATTCGTTTGATCCGCTACTCGTTGAATCATGCCGATCATGTTTTTTGCCCGATCTGAGGATTGCTTGAGAGAGCGCATCGTTTCCACGACCGTGCTGATTGCCACGATAATTTGCAGCATATGCTCATGCAGCAATTGAACCTTTTGGGAACTGGTTCCGATCGCTTGCTCGGTCACTCCCGCATTTTCTTTCATTTCTTCTGATGCCGACAGCGCAGCTTGAATCGAGTTGTGGATGCTTTGCAGATTATATTCCATGTGCTCGATTGCTTTGGCTTGGTCACCTAGTCCTTGCGATACTTCAGTAAAAGCATTTCGCATCTCTTGATTGCTTTTCACGTTTTGTTCTGATTTTCCCGAAACGATTTTGGAAGTGGAGCCAATTTGCTCAGCTAATGACTGGACCTGCTCCAGCAAGTTCACTATCTCATTTTCCTTGGTTTTCTTTTCTGCTTCCAACTGTAGAGTCATCTGCTTCTTCGAATTGATTTGCATACATGTTGCTCCTGAGGTCAGAAGCAGAAATCCGGCATGGATGAGCAGCATGGTAAAAGGGTATGTCTCGGTTCCAAACACCAGTTGCGGCAAGAAAAAATATCCTCCCAAGTGCTGTACCGCAAACAGAAGTGTCATCATCATGATCAAACGTGCATTTTCATAGTAAGCCGTTGCTGCGATGACCATAAAGATGGAAAAATGAAATTCCACGCCACCACCGCTACCGCTGATCATTCCGATACTCGACAACGTCAGCGTCAGCGTGTTGATCCATGGCAGGACAGGGTTCTCTTTATTTCCAATATACCAATAAATGGCTAGTGCCATAGAAATGATCGGCAAGAAACAAATTGCGATTTGTTCTACAAAAAGCGAAGGATTCATTGTAAAACCCGTGGCGTGCATTCCCATCGAATGATGAAACGGATCGAAGAACTTGGTAATCACAAATAGAAGGACATTCAACAGCACGGCAGAGAGTGATAGAAATAGCATGAGGCGATTTTTTTTAGTTAGCATAAGTCGTTACAAGTCTTTCCTTTCATTCAAAGTTGTATTTCCTATAAATTCACATACCGTCCTATTCTATCACACTCATTTGAACTATTTCTGAAACTCGGCTTGCACAGCCCCGCTCTCTTTGCATGCCGTATCCTTCCAAACCCTCTCCAACACCATCGCAATGAGGACGCCGACCAAGAGGCCATTGCCTGCAATATATTGAATCACTGTAGGCAGCCCTTGGAACATATCAGTCGGTAAAAACATGATCGACATTCCGAACAAAAGGGTCACTCCAAGGATCGTCATCCTTCTCTCTGTCAACGCTTCCCTCAGAATGGCTCGAACGCCAAGCCCCACCATTGGTATAAAGGCAGCGAGCTCGACCGCATACGCAACGGGAGCAGGTAATTTGGTCAGCAGTCCGATCGCGGGCGGAATGAAGGAAAGGCACACCATAACGATCCCTCCAATGAGGAAGGGAGCTAGTCTGCTTTGCCCAGTCATCCGCACGAAACCAGCGCTTCCACCCAGCGGGACAATCCCGACCGTCGAGAAAACAGAAGAAAGCACATGAGCAAGCCCACCTACAGCCGCACCGCGTGAGAAACGTCTGGAATCCTTTTTGGGAATCTCTGCGATCGCTTGCTCCATCGACTCTGTCGCAGCCAATGTACTGGAGAGGAGCATCAGAGTAAGCGGGGGCACGGCAACTGCCATTCCGCTATCAAATTGCGGAGGTCCCCACGCAAAAATGTGCGGCAAGCGAAACCAGGCAGAGTCGGTAATCGCTGAGCCCCCCATCCCCATACAGGCGAAAACAAACCATCCGGCAGCGATGCCGATGAGTACGGCGTAGCTTTTCCACCAGCTTTTCCCCCATGTCGACAGGCAAAAGACGAGGACGAACACACCGATGGCTACCAGTCCAGCCAGTGCACGATCTCCTTCCAAAGGGCCACTGTATCGCCCCTAGTGACTGATTCCATCCTGTTGTCTGTGCGTTCCTAAGCATGCGCCCCTCCAAACAGAACAGGGGGATAGCGTCAATCGCCATCCCCACTGATTGAATTTATTTTACAGTTACTTCATCCAGCATCAAATACCCTACAGGACTGAGCCAGAAACCATTTACATCTTTGGATGTAACAGATACGTGGTCAATCGTACGAATCGGGATGACTGGCACTTCCTTCAATTCGATTTCTTGCAGCTTTGCATAGATTTCGTTACGCTTGGTTGCATCTTTTTCACGACGACCTTCTTCGATCCATTTATCTACCTCTGGATTGTTGTAGAAAGCCAGGTTACCGGCGCTTCCTTTGGACGAGCTGTGGAAAACATTGTATTGGTTATAGTCGCCGTCACCGGTCGCATTACCCCAGCCACCGATGAACATCGCATGTTCACCTTTGTCTGTGAAATCCAGATAAGCTCCGTATTCCATTACTTTAATTTCAACATCAATCCCGATTCCCTTCAGTTGGGACTGGATCACTTCTGCTACGTTCATCCGCTCTTTGCGGTCATCTGTTACGATCGAGGTCTTGAAACCGTTGGCATAGCCGGCAGCGGCGAGCAGTGCCTTCGCTTCGTTCACATCATAGGAGTAATCCTTCAGGTTCGGATTGTAACCGATCACTTTGGAAGACAACGAGGATACAGCCTCTGTTCCTACATTGTTGTATACGCCTTTGACAATTGCTTCTTTCTCGATTGCATGTGCGACTGCCTGACGTACGCGCACATCGTCAAACGGTTTTTTCTGTACGTTGAAACCAATGTATTCGACGCCAAGCCCTTCTGCACGTACCAAGTTCATGCTGGGAGTAGCTTGCGCGCGCTCTACCTCTGTTACAGGGAGCTGGTCTCCGATGTGAGCCTCACCAGCTTCGACCATCGCGATCCGAGTCGTATCTTCTGGAACGACTTTGTAGAGGACTTTATCTACTTTTGGTTTCTCGCCCCAATAGCTATCATTTTTTACGAGGGTCATATCCTGACCGGGCGTCCACGATTCAAATTTGAAAGGCCCTGTACCCACAGGCTGCTTGGACAATGTATCTGAATGCTCAGCGATCGCTTTCGGGCTGAGAATGCTGCCTTCAGAGCTAGCCAAAATGGAGAGCAGCGGAGCAAACGGATACTGCAAGATGAATTGTACGGTTTTATCGTCTACCGCTTTAATCTCTTTGATCATGGAGAAGCTGGATGCACGTGGAGAAGCAACCTTTGGATCCAGTACTCGTTCGAACGTCTTTTTCACCGCTTCTGCATTAAATGGGGCACCATCATGGAAGGTAACGCCTTCACGCAGTTTAAATTCCCATGTCAGGTCGTCGACTTGCTTCCAATCCGTTGCGAGCGTTGGCTTGTATTCAGCATTTTTATCACGCGAAACCAGACTCTCATATACTTTTCCATAGATGTAGTTAGCCGATGGAATATTGGAGATGAAGTGCGGGTCCAGATTGTTGGCATCCGCCTTGCGGGCTACAATCAATGTACCGCCTTCTTTTGGAGCTTCTGCGGCTGACGTATTCCCCGTATTCGTTTGTTCTGCCCCTGAACTGCATCCCGTCAGCGCTGTACCAATTACCAGCGTCAGAGCAAGCAAAGAGCCGAACAAGCGTGTCTTCTTCATTTGTAAATCCCCCTTGTCGAACACTGTCGAAAATTCTGAATCTATGTCCTATTTGCATTATACGGGATATTATTCGACAGTCTTTTCAGCATCTTTACATCTATTTATATTATTTTTACTTTTATTTAAAGAACCCGACCTTCCTTAACCAGTAAGGAAGATCGGGTTTACCCTTTTAGACAAACTAACCTCGTTCACACGTTTCCTTTTGCCAGACGATCTTGCCAGAAAAAATGACTGCTTCCTTGGAGGATTGACGGGCGACTGCCTCTGCTGAGCATTTTGCTCGCACAAACACTGCATTGGCCACATCCCCTACTTTTGGCCAGACTTGATTGCCTGCTTCATCCAGCGGAGTCATCCCCCCTGTTACAAAGCCTAAAGCCCTGGATAATGATACCTCGTCGATCAAGCGAAAACGCTCCGCTAACCGATTTGCCTTTTGCAGCATATCCCCTGTGCCAAACGGGTCCCAGTGGTCGGTAATATTATCGTTGCCAAGCCCTACGTGAACACCTTTCGCATGCAAAAGCGGAACCGGAATCGTCGGCATATCAATTGGAATTGCTGTCATCACAGAGATCTGCAAGCTGGCCAAGCGTTCTGCCATTTCTTCGACAAGCCCAGTAGCTACTTCCCCAAGTCCGTAAGCATGGCTGATGCTGACGCGCCCCTGCCAACCCGCCTCCTCCGTCATGGCCGCAAGCCGTTTCATAATAAAGAGCCCCAAATGTCCTGGCTCGTGCAAATGCAGATCAATGTCTGCATTCGCTTCTACAGCGATATCCATCATGGTGTAGAGAGACTTTTCGACATCATCATCAAACGTAGCCGGATCGACACCGCCTACCAGACCGGCACCATGCTTCATCGCCTCCCGCACCAGCGCAACAGAATCACTGCGCAGCAACCCATGCTGAGGGAAGGCAACAATTTCCCAGGAAAGTTTCCCCCTGTATGTCTCCAATGCCTGTAGGGTAGCCTCCAGGTTTTTGAGCCCGATGACCGGGTCAATGTTGCAATGTGTCCGAACATGGGTAGCTCCATGAGATTGCACGAGGTGCAACAGCTTTTCTGCTCTTTCCTTCGCAACCGGTAATTGAAGTGGCAATAGCTCCTGCTCTTGTTCAATCCTGAAAAAGCGATTAGGGGCAGGGATTACGGCTTGCCACGGTCCTCCATAAAATGTTTTATCCAGGTGAATATGCATTTCCCGAAACGAAGGAAGCATGAGGAGTCCGTCTGCATCCCAAACCGCTTCTCCTTCTGGCAGCGGCTCTGCTGCAGGAATGATCCGCTCTATGCGTCCATCAGCTACCGATATATGAAACTGATCTGTACTTGTTCCATTCACCCTGCCGTCTTCCACTAAAAAGCTGCACTCCAGACTTGCATTCGCGATCCAGAAGCTTTCTTTCATACCACTTCTTCCTTCCTTTCACGATTACTGGATCGTAATGTCGTTGATCATCATGTAGCCAGATGGGCTGATCCAGAATCCTTTAATATTTTTCCCTACAGCAGCAACATGCTCTAGATTGCGAATGGGAACCATCGGTGCTTCATCGGATTCGATTTGCAACGCCTTCGCATAAATTTGCTTCCGCTTTTCTATGTCCTGTTCACGGCGTCCTTCCTCGATCAGTTTATCAACTTCCGGATTTTCGTAAAAGGTTGTGTTCCCACCTTTGCCTAAAGAAGCGGAATGGAACAAATTATACTGATTGTAGTCTCCATCGCCCGTTGCGTTACCCCAGCCACTTATAAACATGTCTGTTTCGCCGTTATCTTCGGCATCCAAATAAGCGCCATACTCCAGTACTTTTAGTTCTACTTCGATTCCTACTCCCTTTAGCTGGGATTGAATGACTTCTGCCGCATTGATTCTCTCTTTTCGATCTCCTGTCCAAATGGTCGTCTTGAAGCCATTCGGATAACCCGCTTCCTTCAGAAGTGCTTTTGCCTTATTCGGATCAAAATTGTAACCTTTCAGACTCTCGCTGTAACCAAGAACCTTTGGACTCATGGCAGAATTTGCTTTGGTTCCGATATTGTTGTATACCCCTTGAATAATCGCATCTGTCTCAATTGCATAATTGATCGCCTGGCGGACACGTACATCATCGAAAGGCTTCTTTTTATTATTGAAGCCGATAAAATCAGTTCCCAACCCAACAGTTCGGTATAGATCAAGCTGTGGGGAATTCTTCACTCGTTCAATCTCAGTGACTGGCAAAGGCTCGGCAATATGGGCCTCTCCGGTCTCAACCATGGCGATTCTTGTCGTGTCTTCGGGAACAACCTTAAACACAGCCTTGTTGAATTTCACCTTTTCTCCCCAGTAGTTGTCATTTTTCACGAGGACGATTTCTTGTCCGGGTGTCCATGACTCAAATACAAAGGGCCCGGTCCCAACTGGATGCTTGCTCAAATCTTTGCCGTATTGTTCGATCGCCTTTGGACTGATGATGCTTCCTTCGTGATTGGCGAGAATCGAGAGCAACGGTGAGTATGGATACGCCAGCTTGAACTGTACCGTATAATCGTCTACCACTTTCACTTCTGTGATCATTTGAAATTGGGTCGCTCGTGGAGATCCAACCTTTTCATCAAGTACACGGCCAATTGTCGCTTTTACCGCCTCGGCATTAAACGGCGTTCCGTCGTGAAAGGTGACGCCTTGTCGCAGCTTGAATTCCCACGTGACATCGTCAAGCTGCTTCCATTCAGTGGCGAGCAGTGGCTTGAACGCCATGTTTTCATCCCGTGAGATCAATCCTTCATAAACTTTGTGATGGACGACACTCGCTGCGTTTATTGCCGAAATAAAGTGCGGGTCCAAGTTATTGGCATCGGACTGACGTGCGATAATCAAAGTCTGATTCGACTTCCCTGGTTCTGTTTCGGTTACGGTTCCTCCTGTACTCTGTTCGCTACCCGCGGAACAGCCCGCAAGTAAAATGCCTACGCTAAGTACACTTGCCAGTACCGAACTCAACCGTTTGTTCTTTTTCATACTCCAACCCCCAATTACTCTATTTTTCTGTTGCGCAAGCTCATAAATACCAGCAGCATAGCTCGTTCCAAAGAAGGAAGGTCGCTATGCTGCTCATGGTGTACATTTATTGAATGGTTACATCATCAATTTCGATATGACCTGCTGGACTGATCCATACACCTTCTACACCTTTTTCAATCGCTGCCAGGTTTTCTGAGTAACGATATGGCACCAATGCTGCCTCGTCCATTTCGATTTGCTGTGCTTTTTCATAGAATTGTTTCCGCTTTTCCTCATCTTGTTCCTTACGACCCTCTTCAATCAGCTTGTCCACCTCAGGATTGCTGTAGAAGGAGTGATTACCAGGAGCGCCTTGGGATTTGGTGTGGAACAAGTTGTACTGATTGTAGTCCGCGTCACCGGTAGCATTGCCCCATCCGCTGATGAACAGGTCAGTCTCGCCTTTCGTCGCTGCATCGATGTAAGCTCCAAACTCCAGCACTTTTACTTGCAGATCAATGTTGATTTGTTTCAGTTGCTGCTGCAGAACCTCTGCTACGTTGATTCGTGCTTTGTTGTCGTTTAAGTAAATCGTTGCTTTGAATCCATTGGCGTAGCCCGCTTCTGCCAACAGTTTTTTCGACTTCTCCAAATCGTAGTCCGCGTCTTTTACATTCGGGCTGTATCCTACCATTGATGGAGAAACGGAGGAATGTGCCACAGTTCCTACGTCATTGTAAACACCTTGAATGATGGATGCCTTGTCAATCGCATGCGCAATCGCTTGACGTACGCGGACATCATCAAATGGCTTTTTCTTCGTGTTAATTCCGATATGATCACTGGAGAAGGAAGCAAAGCGCCCAAGTGTCATAGAGGAAGAGTTTTGTACACGATCTACCTCAGTAACCGGAAGCTGCTCGGCTACCTGGGCTTCACCCGTTTCTACCATTGCGAGCCTGGTCGTATCCTCTGGAACGGTCTTGAAAACGACCTTGTCCAATTTCGGTTTGTCACCCCAGTAGCTGTCGTTTTTCACCAACACGACTTCTTGACCGGGTGTCCAAGACTCGAATTTGTATGGCCCGGTTCCAGTCGGATGCTTGGTCAGTTCTTTGCCGTACTGCTCAATTGCTTTTGGAGACAGGATGACTCCTTCTGCGCTTGCGAGTACGGACAAGAGCGGAGTATACGGGTAATGCAATATAAATTGAACTGTCTGATCATCTACGACCTTTACTTCTTTGATCGCTTCAAACAGATTGGCGCGGTTCGAACCTACTGCGGGATCCTGGACACGCGCAATCGTCTTTTTCACGGCTTCGGCATTGAACGGTGAGCCATCGTGGAAAGTGACCCCGGAACGCAGCTTGAACTCCCACGTCACACCATCGACTTGCTTCCATTCGCTTGCAAGAGCGCCTACGTATTTACTTTCTTTGTCCATCCGGACGAGACCCTCGTATACTTTGTGATGAATAATAGCGGCGGAATTGATTTGAGTGAGGAAATGCGGGTCTAAATTGTTCGCGTCAGACAAACGGGCAATGACGAGAGTGCCTCCTGTTTTACTGGCTGGTGCTGCTGTACTAGCTTGTCCGGAAGCGTTTGCGTTTGCATTTGTTCCTGCTTCTGGTGCTGACGAGCAGCCTGAGAGTGCAGCAGAAACCGCGACAGTCAGCGCAATCAGCGTTTGGAAAAAGCGCGTCTTTTTCATGTAGATGTCCCCCTTTTTCGTTTGCGCTTCATCAATTTGAATATTTTAACCATTCGCGCATGTCTCATTTTACCTACAATTCCGCCAATATTTTTTCACTCTCTTTACTAGAATTTTCACTTTCTTTACTATTTTTTCAGATTTTTAAACAAATTTTAAAGATTTAAATGCGTTCGGGCTGTAGTGGGGGAGAGGAAACAGCTTTTTTCTAGACGGCTTTAGAGCGGAGCGAAGTACAAAAAAACTCTCTCCGTTTTCATGGAGAGAGCCTTTTGTCTTGTTGGTCACTGCTATTCGATGGTCACATCACTCACGTCGATATAACCGGACGGACTAATGTAAACTCCTTGCACATTTTTGGCGATGGCAGCGAGGTTTTCACTGCTGCGGTATGGGAGCAGTGGAACTTCTTCCATCTCGATCTGCTGTGCTTCGGCGTAAATTTCCTTGCGCTTCTCAGGGTCTTTTTCCTTGCGAGCCGCTTCAATCAGAGCATCCACCTTGGGATTGTTGTAGAAGGAGTGGTTGCCTGGGACGCCTGCCGAAGTACTGTGGAACAGATTGTACTGATTATAGTCGCCGTCACCAGTTGCATTCCCCCAGCCACTAATGAACATCTCGGCTTCTCCTTTGGCTGCAAGATCCAGATAGGCACCGAATTCCATTACCTGGATCTGCAAATCAATGCCAATGCCCTTCAACTGAGATTGGAGCACTTCCGCTACATTGATCCGAGCTTTGTTGTCATTTAAATAAATGGTCGCTTTGAAACCATTTGCATAGCCCGCTTCTGTCAGCAATTGTTTTGCCTTGTTCAAGTCGTACTCTGGCGTTTTGATGTCGGCGCTGTACCCGATCACTTTTGGTCCCAGCGATGAGATAGCTACTTTTCCTACGTTATTGTAGACACCTTTAATAATGGATTCCTTGTCCACAGCATGGGCAATCGCTTGACGCACGCGTACGTCATCAAACGGCTTTTTGGTAACATTCATGCCGATATGGTCTACGGCAAACGATTCAAAACGCCCCAAAGACATGTTCGTGGAATTTTGGACCCGCTCCAGCTCAGTTACAGGCAGCTGTTCAGCCACATGTGCTTCTCCTGTTTCCACCATTGCAACACGCGTCGTATCTTCTGGAACCGTTTTAAAGACGACCTTGTCAACCTTTGGCCCCGTTCCCCAATAGTTTTCATTTTTGACGATGACGATTTCTTGACCTGGTGTCCAAGATTCAAAAGTAAAAGGCCCTGTTCCTACCGGATGCTTCGACAAATCTTTTCCGTATTGCTCGATTGCTTTTGGGCTGATGATACCGCCCTCAGCACTTGCCAGAACAGACAGGAGACCGGCAAACGGATAATGAAGAATAATTTGCACCTTTTGTGGATCGATTATCTTTACTTCTTTAATCATCCCGAACATGTTTGCTTTTGGCGTCGGGTTTTTCTTGTCCAAAATGCGATCAATCGTCTTTTTTACTGCTTCCGCATTGAACGGGGCTCCGTCCTGGAAGGTAACTCCCTCGCGAAGCGAAAATTCCCAGGTAACGTCGTCAAGCTGCTTCCATTCGGTTGCCAAAAGCGGCTTGTACTCACTGTTGCGGTCCATGAGCACTAATCCCTCATAAAGCTTGTGCTGAACTACAGCCATAGAGTTGATCTGCGTGCTGAAATGCGGATCCAAATTATTCGCATCAGACAAACGCGCGATAATGAGTGTACCGCCCTCAGCTGCTGCCGGAGTCGCTGCAGCCTGATTGGTGGAAGGAGCGGCTGTGCTTGGTGCTGCGCTTGTTTCACTTGACTGTTGCCCGGTGGAACAACCAGTCAAAGCGGAGGCAAGCAGGAGGGACAAAGCGAGAACAGAACCTAACCATTGTTTTCGTTTCATGAATGATTCCCCCATTTACTGTAGGTAAAAACAAATGATGATTACTTTTAAAATTTTAACAATTTTCTAACTTTTTATCTTTCTAGTATCTTTACCTCTCTTTGCAATATCTTTACTATTTTTAGTGTTGTTCGATATATAACTACCTATTGGACAATCGACGTATCATACAATTGCAAGAGTCCCGACGGGCTGATCCACACGCCTTGGACGTTCTTGCTGATGGCTGCCAGATTTTCTACACCACGATAAGGAATATGGACCGCATCCTTGACTTTGATTTCCTGTGCCTTCTCATAAATCTGCTTGCGCTTTTCTACATCCTTTTCCGTTCTCCCAGCCTCAATCAGTCGATCCACTTCCGGATTTTCATAGAAGGCGTAGTTACCGGGGGCACCTAAAGAAGAACTGTGATAAAGGTTGTACTGATTGTAATCTGTATCCCCTGTTGCATTTCCCCAGCCAGTGATATACATGCCTGTCTCGCCCTTGGCTGCAAGATCAATAAAGGCCCCACATTCCAGTACATTGATTTTTAGATCGATACCGATTCCCTTCAATTGAGATTGGAACACCTCCGCAATTTCGTTTTCGTTATTTTTACCTCTCTTTTCATTATTTTTGCCATATTCCTTTTTACCGATAAGGAAACCACTATCGAGGACACTCTGGGCGCAAAAAAAAGAGGCACAGCCCTCTCATCTCTAGAGAAAGCGGTGCCTCTATGTATGCCTATTCACTTATTCCGTTACTGCAACAGACCATCCAAACTTGTCTTCTATTTCACCATACTGAATGCCAGTCATGGTTTCATACAGCTTCATGGTTAACGGTCCTGTTTTTTCGCCGTTGATAATCATTTGATGGCCGTTCCAGTTCAAATCACCAATTGGAGAAATAACGGCTGCCGTACCTGTACCGAATGCTTCTTCCAGCTCGCCATTGTTGTACGCTGTATACAGGTCTTCTATGGATATGCGTTTTTCAACGACAGGAACACCCCAGTCCTGGAGCAAGCGAATGGTAGAGTCCCGAGTGATGCCCTCTAAAATGCTTCCGTTCAAGACAGGAGTCCAAACCTCGCCCTTTACTTTGAAGAACACGTTCATGCTGCCTACTTCTTCAATATACTTGTTTTCTACACCATCGAGCCAGAGAACTTGCTCGTAGCCTTTTTCTTTTGCTTCCACCTGTGCTTTGAGGCCACCAGCGTAGTTACCCGCCACCTTAGCGTTACCTGTTCCGCCTCGCACTGCACGGACGTAGTTGTTTTCTACATAAATTTTTACTGGTTCCATTCCGCCTGCATAATAAGCGCCTACTGGGGACAGCAGGATGATCAATTTATACGTATGCGAAGCACGAACGCCAAAACACGGCTCAGTCGCGATCACAAACGGACGGATGTAAAGCGAAGTGCCGCTCTCAGTCGGAATCCATTCTTTGTCAGTCGCCACCAGCTTTTTCAGGGCGTCGACCATGAATTCCTCGTCTACCAGCGGCATGCTCAACCGCTCCAGTGAACGATTCATTCGCTTGAAATTTTGATCGGGTCTGAACAGCCACACTTTATCTTCCTTGTTGCGGTATGCTTTCAATCCTTCAAAGACGGCCTGACCGTAGTGAAACACCATCGCTGCCGGATCAAGCGAAAGCGGGGAATACGGAACGATCTGTGGATCATGCCATCCTTTACCTTCTGTATAGTCCATGACAAACATATGATCGGTGAAATTCACCCCAAATCCCAGCTTGTCAGTCGCTGGCTTCTCTTTTTTCTGTCCAGTGAGGGCAATCGATAACTGACATTCCATTTTCCACATCTCCCTTGGTATTAGATCCTACCTCTTTAGTACTACACATTTCTTAATAAAATAGCAACTATTTTGAATGATTGCTAGCATAAGTTTCTTTCAAGCATCACTTTCATTCCCTAATTGCCCTATGAATTGGACCAAGTGCATGTGAATCTACTGTTGTTTGCACAGTCGGTGACTTCCCTCAAATCACGATAACTACTTTTCCACGACCGTGACCTCTTTCGATCTCTCGGTGCGCTTCTGCCACCTGCGTTAGAGGAAAAGACTTTCGGATATGCAGATGCAGCTTGCCCGCGATGCACCAGTTGACGAGCATTCTGCCGTCAGCTATTTCATTCGCACAGGAATTGGCATCGCCTTCTGGCCGGAATCGCTAGGTGAAAAGATCACTTCTATTAAACTACTCCGCATCAATCAACCTATTTGTGTCCGCACCTACCAAATCACCTGGCTGCAGGATCGTTATTTGTCCAAAGCCGCCCATACGTTTCGAGAGTACCTCATCTCTTACTTTGCTTCGCTTCAAGCAAGGTTGAGCGAAGCAACAATAAGGGAATAAGTGTAACGTAAAGAAGCTGCCTGATTCGGCAGCTTCCCGTGTTTGCTTATTTTGGACTCTGATTCGCTGGTTGAACTTCCACCGCTGAAGTAGGTAGCGGCACTCTCCAATTCACATCGGTATACCGTTTTTGCGCTGCATGAATTCGCAGGACAAATTTCTCTTGATTGAGTTTCATTTCTTCACTTTCTAGTTTGATTTTGACATGGTCTCTCCCACGCTCGTCCCGACCGACCGTCTCCCACCCAAAACCATTGATTTCATAGGCTTTACCTGTTTCATCCGTCAGCACCCACCACGAGCTGTTAATGTAAGAAATGTCCGTTAAATAAGCGTCTATCGTAATAACTGGGATTTCCTCGTTTCTCACTCCTTTTTCGATGAGAAGAGAAGTGACTTGAAACTGATTGTCATTTTTTTCAGCACTGGCCGACTTGTTACCAAGCTGTTTCGGCTCAAATGGTAGGTTCAGCTCGAATGGCTCCGCTTTGTTTACGGCATGCAGCACCATCGTGTAGCTATCATCTGCAGAAAAGGGTACATACGAATCCTGCCAGGAAAAATGTCCATAGCGATCCTTTCCTTCTCTTTTAAAGGACACTCCCTGCGAATAGTCGCTCACCACTTCTCCTTTTGCATTTTCGATGTGATACTCCAATTGGTACTCCTGATATGGGACGAAAGGAGCGTAACCAGGATTTCTCGTTTTGCCAATGAGTTGGCTGCTTTCGCTCTCCAGCTTTTTCTTTGCATCATCCGTCCATGCAGTTTCATAGTCCAAGCGACTTGCCGTCGGAGAGTGAATGATTCTATTGATGGTAATTTGCAAGCCTTGCGGTGTCGTGTACGTCTCCAAGAGAGGAATCGTTTTTGTGGCTGCCGCCGCTTTTGAGATGTCAAACGGAATGCTCATCGACCAGTTACCTGCTGTTGTGCCAATTTTAGAAGCCCCTACTTGCAGTGCGAGGTTCTGTTCCCTTGTCTCCAGATTGCCTTCTACCGTAATGTATCCGTATTGATCATTCCAGCTTCTCCCACCGCTAGACTTGAATTCTTGAACCGGCTTTCCATCACGATCTGCTAGCTGGACACGATAGAAAAGAAGCTGATCGGGTGAAATCACCTTACCCTGCTGATCCTTTAGCACATACATGATGACGATCCGCACAGGATCAGCAATAATCTCTTTCACTTCCCATGTAATTCCCTGATCCGTTGCAGACGCACTCGTTCTTTGTGAAAAGCCTTTTTCTGCTGCCGTTTGCAAGCCAAGATCGAGATCCGCTCCGACAAAAAACGATTTGAGATAGGCGGCAAAAGTTGGGGATACATAGGTTCCGAGCGACACCGTCAAAAAAAGAATCATAGCGAAGGAAGCAGGTATACAAAACGCTAGTAAAAATCGGGACCTTTTTTTCACCCGTTTCGTAGATGTGGCTACACCCGGCATGACGAAAGCTGGCTGCTCCAGCTCGTCTGCCACCTTTTTTAAAGTCTGTGAGATTTGCTGGTCAAGATTAGTCATTTGCGATCACTCCCATCTCCACATCTCCTAGTGCAGCCTCTTCCACCTTCATCTTTTCGCCAATCAGTTTTCTCGCCTTATGCAATCTCGATTTCACTGTTCCTTCAAACACCCCGAGCATTTTAGCGATTTCCGCAATACTGAAGTCTCCGTAGTAGTAAAGGATCACCGTAGACCGATGCACGGGCTTCATCGTCTGAATCGCACGCCATACTTGCTGTTCTGTCTCTTGCTGAAGAATACTTTCCAGCGGGCTTGGCCCTGTTCCCATAAAATCCGCGTTTAATTCTGTTGTGGATTTCTTTCGGCGAATCAAATTAAGGGCACGATGTGTCACAATTTTCATAAACCATGCCCGAAAAGACGTGCCTTTTCGCACATCGAACCGATAAAGAGATTGATACGCTTCCCATAACGCCTCCTGGACAGCATCTTGCGCCAGATGGTAATCGTGAATCAGCAAAAAAGCCGTTCGGAATGCTGTGTTCAAATGCGGCTGGACTAGATGTTCAAAATCCAGCTTGTCCTTGTCCATCTGCACGCCTCCTGGCCGGAAGACATGTTCACTCACTGTTCAAACCCTCCCCGTAGTACCTCTCCTCTATGTATTCACCACTTTCTGCCTTTTGGTTCACGAAAAGTAGTTCACCATTCCACTTAGCTAGTGTAGACTTTATTCAATGAAAAAACTTACCATAATAAGGAGAAAAATCAAATCAGTTTGTGGTTTTGGGTTACTTCTTTCTCATTCCGTCCAGCTAGTGGCATTTTCAGAAGGTGGATTTTTCGCGGAAATGGAAGCAGCCTGCGGTTGAAATGATTTTCCGATTTTCACTTGAATGCCCGACTGGAAATATTTATCTAGTTTTAAGTGTCAAAAATGCGGGTAATTCAATGTCATCAGAATGCAATTCAACCTGGAGGAATTATCGTGACTATCAAGAAAAAGGTTTTGCTCGGTTTCATTGGACTTATTGTCCTGCTGCTCGTCGTCGGAGGGATCTCCATTTTCCAAATGCAGAGAATGGGGGATCAGTCCACAGAAATCAAAGACAATTGGGTTCCTAGCCTCGCTTTGATTGGAGAGACAAATGCTTTAGGAACCAACGTGCCGAGACTGCTGAATCAAATGGGCCTGGAGTCAGACGATAAGGAGATTGCAAAACTGGACTCCCAAATTCAAGTCCTTCTTGAGCGGATTCACAAAGCTGTGCAAAGTTATGAGAAATTAATTGCCAATGATGAAGAAAGACGACTCTTTTCTGAGTACCAGCAATTGTGGCAGGAATACGAAAAAGAGTTACCTCGGGTCATCGACCTCGCAAAAGGATCCGATCAACTAAAGACGATCAATGCTATTAAACAAGTGGGCCCGGTATGGGAAGAGTCTCAGCAAGTCCTTATCAAACTGAAGGAACTGAACAGTGCAGGTGCGACCGAGGCAACCACCAATTCGGTAGACATTTACAGTACTGCTCTCCTAAGCATTAGCATCGTGATTGTAATTGCAATCATCATCGGTCTGCTCTTGGCGTTTATCATTTTCAGGGACATTCGTAGCGTTGCTGACAGCATTACGATGTCCTCCCAAACGGTAGCGAGCTCCTCCGAAGAAATCTCGGCAAGCATTCAAGAGGTAGCGACGGGCAGTCAGCATCAGACGAACATGGTTAACGGCATTTCTGAGATGATCGACCAGATGGACAAAGCGATCGGGCAAATCGCTTCGAATATCGAAGAGACGAGCCATTTAGTAAACAAGACGTCCGTCATTGCCGAGAATGGCGGAAAAATGATGAACAGTGCTATGGCGGGCATGCAAGACATTTCAAGTAAAGTACACTATCTCCTCGACAATTCCAAGAAGATCGACTTGATCGTCACCACAATCAAAGACATCGCCGATCAAACCAAGCTGCTCGCGTTAAATGCATCTATTGAGGCAGCGCGGGCGGGCGAACATGGCCGCGGCTTCGCAGTCGTTGCAGATTCGGTAGGAAAATTGGCAAATCAAAGCGGTGAAGCCACCAAAGGAATCATTCAATTGGTGCACACGATGCAGGAAAGTACACAAGACACCGTGGAAACAGTGCGTTTAGGCAATGAGCTAATCGTCAAAGCAGGCGATTCCTTTACGGAAATCATCCAATATGTAAACGAGTCTGCGGAACGGATCACAGAGGTTGCTGCGAGCTGCGAAGAACAGTCTGCACAAACCAACGAAATTTTGCAATCCTCACAAAATATTGCCGCAGTGACTGAGCAAACCTCCGCCAGTACGCAGGAAACAGCCTCCGCAACGGAAGGGCTGGCAAACATGGCGGAAAAATTGAGTTTATTGGTTACAAAATTATAAGACACGCGGGGCAATCCATAACTACACGAAAAAGGCACAATCGACTGTCTCCAGTCCGATTGTGCCTTTTTCATACACGCATCAACCTTATGCTTTGTTTACGACTCGGAAGGAAGGAGCGAACAGCTCAGCTTCCCCGAGTTGTTGATAATCCCGCTCTACATAGCCCAGACGCATTTTGTCAAAATAGCGCTGTCCTTTTGCTTTCACTTCCTCCAAATCAACGCCCGGCAACATCCGGTCTTTCATCACTGTGCGTCCATTGATAATGGACAGCTTCACATCGCGGCCAGAGCCAGACATGATCAGCGAACGAACCGGATCCTCAATCGTTCCCATGTGGAAGCCATCCAGATCAATGGCAATTATGTCTGCTTTGGCGCCTGGCGCTAGTCGGCCCAGATCGTCTCTGCCGAGGAACCGAGCTCCTCCCAATGTCGCTGCCCGATAAATGTCCGCATAGCTCGAATCTGCCACATCCCCTTCCTGCAAACGGGATAGCATACTGGCAGTGCGAATGTTTTGGATAAAATCGGGCGGGAATGTATCTGTCCCGATCGCAATGTTGATTCCCCGGCGCTTGTAGCGGGCGAACGATTCCAACGCAGAGCCGTGGCGGCCGATAACGAGCGGACAGTGGATTACAGTCGTTCCTGTTTCTTGCAGCAAGGCGAGGTCGTCTCCTTCGCCGATTGTGGCTTCACTGTAACCAGGGATAAAATGGGCATGTGGAATGGCGGTCTTCTTCCCTAAAAAGCCCAAGCTGTGCAGGAACTGAACAGGTGACTTATTGTGACGGCGGTACATTTCATTGTACTCAAAGCTGCCTTGTGCTGCGTGCAAACGAACCGGACAGCCCAGCTCTTCGCTGTAGCGCTTTGTTTCGATCAGGTTGTCTGGTGTTTGGGTCTCAATACGCTCAGGAGCCAGCATGCCGCGGATCAGACCGTTGTGCGCGCCATCGAAATCTTTGACGAACTGAACAGCACGTGCAAGCCCTGCCTTCCCTTCTGCTTCGTTCCAGAGAACCTCGATTTCGCCGTTTTCCTTGACCACACGCATACCCGATTGATAGCTCGGTCCCATGTACATGCGCAGGCCCAATCGTCCTGCATGATCGGCTGCCGCTGCCAACTCTTCGTACGTTTCCGCCCAGCGCTTGTAAAAGACAGACGTGATCGGCATCGCAGTCGTTACGCCATTTAATATCAACTGGCTGTAGGCATAAAGCGACTTGAACGCCTCTTCCTCGGGGGTCATGACCTCATGATAGCCTTTGCGGTAATAGTCTTCAGACCAGAGCAGATTCTTATTTCTTCCTGCCGACGCTTCCAGATGAACGACATCGTGATCAATATCACCCAATGCATTCAGGTCGATAAAGCCCGGGCTGACCACAGCGTTACCTGCATCAATCACCTCGTCTACTTCCCCATCAAAACCGTGACCCACGTACAAAATGGTGTCGTTTTCGTATACGACTTCCCCATCCTTCATAATCACGTGGTCCTCGCCATCGAATCCAATCACATATTTTGCCGTTATTTTCGTCTTCATGTTTTACCTCCCTCAACGCTAATCCCCTCTCATTATAGGAAATATTCTGTAAAATATGTTTCAATTGCTTTACGTCTATTTGCACAATCTTTACTACTTTTAGAAAATGGGCAAGATTCCTGGAATACGTAAAGATCATGCAAAAACAAGTAAAGATGGTGAAAATGCCTTTTCGAAATATTCACTACAATTAATAGTGAACAGCTAGAATTAACCTCTTTTTGCTTTCATCGCACTCGTGCGGTGAAGTGTATAAACTTCCTTACACAATGAGAAAGGGATGATTTCATGTGAGTTATGCTTACTGGTTAACCAATGTACGTCTCGACAGCGGTTTTGAGACCGGACACGATGGAGTTGTTCATACTACCTCGGAAATCTGTCATCTGCAGATCAACGACGGCAAAATCGTACAGATCGCATCCGCAAATGAACCACTGGACACCGCACTGCCTAAGCAGGATGCAAAGGGTTTGCTAGCGCTCCCCTCTTTTGTCGAGAAGCATAACCATCTGGACAAAACGTATGCAGGCGCAACATGGAAATCTTGCCTCCCTCCGAAAAAGCTGATTGATCGCCTGGAATTCGAAGCGACTGAAATGCCTACTATGACAGGTACAACCAAACAGCGGGCAGAAGCGATGCTCCAGTGGTTATTGAAAGGTGGAGCCACGCATGTACGGACCCACGTCAATATTGACCCTTATATCGGTTTGAAAAACCTGGAGGGTGTCCGCGCAGCGCTGGAGGCTTACAGTGATAGGATGACGTACGAAATCGTCGCCTTCCCTCAGCAAGGACTCTTGCGTACACAAGCAAGCTCCCTGATGAGACAAGCGATGAAGGAAGGCGCGACACTGGTTGGAGGTTTGGATCCGGCCGGTATCGACAATGAGCTGGAAGGCTCGCTGCGAGAAATGATGGACATCGCTGTGGAAGCAGATGCCGATGTCGATATTCATCTGCACGATCCGGGCACACTCGGCTTTTATACGATCAAGCGAATTCTCGATTTGACGGAAGAAGCTGGCTGGCAAAACCGGATGGCGATCAGTCATGCATTCTCACTGGGGGACGTCTCTGTAGAAGAAAGCACTGACATGGCAGAAAGATTGTCTCGACTGGGAACGATGATCATGACAACCGTTCCAATCAATCGGGCAATGCCACCTGTTCCAATCCTGCACGAAAAAGGAGTACGTGTCGCACTGGGCTGCGATGGATTCTACGACTCCTGGTCCCCTTATGGAACAGGAGACATGCTCGAAAAGCTGAATCGTCTCGTCGAGCGCAATCGCTGGGTAGACGAGCGCTCTCTCGTTCAATCCCTGTTCTTTATTACCGGGGGAAAAACGACCTTGGACAAGGATGGCAACCGCGCTTGGCCTCAGGTTGGCGACGAGGCGAGCATCGTCTTTGCAGAAAGCTCCTGCTCTGCAGAGGCTATCGCTAGAAGATCCAGGCGGGCTGCTGTCATGTTCAAAGGACGCATCGTTCACGGTGCATTGGAAAGAATGGAAGAAAACTTCAATTAATAGACTCGTTGGCTTCGCTGATTTTTTTTGCGAAGCCTTTTTCATTATCTATTGGTCGAACTTTGGTGGAGAAGAGAAAAAAGAAGAAAAAGCGAAAGTTTATGCTTGGTAGGCAACAAATTTAACTAATTCCGAAAGAAGTCTCCCTCTTCTAAACGTGAAGGTGAGTTAGCACCAGTGAAAGTGGG
>NZ_JBITPN010000024.1:0-101016 GCF_050467985.1 Brevibacillus sp. NRS-1366
TACTTGACAGGGGGCACTTCATTTGTAGAGGGCTTTTTTGTGTTTCTTCTTCCTCCCAAAAATGAATGCCTCTATCTAGAAATAGCTGACCCGTCCCTTTAAGAGACGGGTTTATTAATTGGGGTATTCCAGATATTTTTCATCGCTACGATTCCCAAGCATGGCTTGCAATTACAAGGTAATCCAAAATCTGCGCACGACATTGCCATCCTCTTCTGTAAATTCGGATTCAAGTACACCGCCGTTGTTTCGAATCGTTTTTTCCGATGGCGTATTCCAGTGATCGCAGACAACGAGGACTTTATCCAATCCCAGCTCCCTTGTTTTCTCGAGCGACTTGGCAAGGATTACTGTCGCGTAGCCTTTTTGCCTCTCCGACGGTCGAATTCCGTAGCCGATGTGTCCCCCTACTTTCAGCAAACGTTCATTTAAACGATGACGAATATTGACCGCTCCCACGACGCGCCCATCCTCTTTCACCAGCCAGTACGTAGAATGAGGCACATAGTCCGCTGGAAGATTGTTTTCGTCTTTTTCACTCTCCAAAAAATGCAGATACTGTGCAAAGTCGTATGGCTCTTTTTCCACTACCCAAGGAACGATTGGCTCATTGCTGTTTTTCCATTCCTCATAGAATGACAGATACTCCTCATAATGTTCGACCGAAGGCTTCACCAAAGAAAGCTGCTCTTCCATACCTCTCACTCTCCAAACCGTTTTTCCTGTAAATTCTGTCCATCTTAACATGGTGAATGAGAGCCTTCAAGCTACGTTATTTGATATTCACGAGCACTTTGCAGCATGTCGCTGGTCTTTTGCTTTTCTCGACGCAGAAACTGTTTCACTTGGTATGGAGACATTCGATGATATATTTTCTTTCGCAAATAGCGCTCAAAGACATGTGGAAAAGCCAAATCGATAAAAAAAATACTTTTTTGTTGATCGGTTAAGGGATTTTCTTTCAGATACTCAGATAAAAGCATGGTAAATTTCTTCTTACTCCATTTTGAATCGCGATCTATTATGTTATCAACAAGACGGATGATATCCTTTGAGGGAGAATCGTATCGCACATCTTCCCAATCAATGATTGTTGTATCGGAACCATTGATTAAGAAATTCCGCGGATGAAAATCGCCATGACAGAGAAAGTGCTCGTGTGTAGGAAGGTTTCGCCATTTCAGGAAAAATTGATTTTTATGTAGCATGGTTCGCGCTGTTTTCCCTGAGCTGAGAAAAAAGCGAATATACGGCAAGATCACTTTTATTTTTGGTTCTTTTTTGTATCTGTTTCTTTTTTGCCAAGCCCTGATTGAGGATAGGTCATCTTCGTATTCCTTCATCCAGTTGCTTGGTCCGACATACCGATCTCCCAGCTCTGAGCGAAAGCCCAATGAAGCTCTATGCATTTTGCCCAACAAGCTTCCTGCTTGTTTGATACGATTTGGTGATCGTAATCCAAATGGCTTTCCTGGGTACATACGCTGAAGGATAAAAAGATGATGCTTCCAATAAAAATAGGGTTTATTTCGTAATGTAGGAATCACCTCTGGGATGCTGATTCCCTGATTGCGGAGGTAATTCTCTGCATCAATGATAAACAACTGACGAGTCTTTGAAGTATACAGACTTTTGAGGATATAGTTACCCTGATCAGTTTGGAGCCGGAAAACGCTCGTATTTTTGACTGTTGGTATCCGTTTCATGTTGCGAACAGTAAAACCATACTCCTTCCTAATCGACTCCCTCAACCGATTACCCACTTTCATCTCCCCTAAAGTACCTTTTGATTTATCATATAAACACCGAGGTAAACATGTTAACTCACACAACAAAAAACCTCTCGGGTAAAGTACCCAAGAGGTTACGTCTTCCTACTAATACTTGTTGAAAGTCATGGCCCGAATCCTTTGGCTAGGTGGTATTTTTGAAACGCTTAGATTTCACACAAGTTTTTGTTCCCTCCCTGTTGGTAGCAGATCTCTCCGTTGATAATGGTCATCTCGATGTTCATACTCAAAATTTCATCCGGCTCTATCTCCAGTAGATTTTGCGAATAGACCGTCATATCCGCATACTTTCCTATACTCAGAGTTCCTTTGACTGCTTCTTCATTGGTTGCCAGAGCACCGCCATATGTAAATACTCGCAGCGCTTCCTCCACGGTCAAACTCTCGCTTGGATTATATCCCTCATGCGTGTCATGCGGTGCGCGTCGGGTAACCGCAGCGTGGATGCCCAGCAGAGGTTCCAGCGGTTCTACCGGTGCATCGGAACCACCAGCACACAAGACCCCTGCTTCCAGCATAGTCTTCCATACGTAGGCTTGATTAGCCCGCTCGCTGCCGATGCGATCCGCCACCCATGGGAAGTCCCCTACTACAAACCGTGGCTGAATATCAGCTACGATACTTGGGCTCTTCAATCGTTCCAGCAAATCCGGACGAAGCAGGGAGGTATGAATGATCCGATCCCGGTAGGCCACGGTTGGGAATCTCTCCAATGTGTTCAACACATTTTCCAGCGCCTGATCGCCAATCGTATGAACGGCTACAGGCATCCTCACTTCCCGTGCTTCCCGGAACAGCTGGTGCAGAGTCGCATCGTCATGGATCTCACTTCCTACATTCCCTGGATCATCCGAATAGGGAGCGGATAGATATGCCGTTCGACCGCCAAAGCTTCCGTCGGCAAATATTTTAACAGCACCGATCTGCAGCGTCTCGTTCCCGTATCCTGTGTACATCCCTCGCTCAATCAACCGTTTTACATGAGGATGATAGATTAACAGATTACAGCGCAGCCCTAATTTTTCTTCGTTCAACAGCTCGTCATACAGTTGCCAGGTCTGATCCAATCCCCCCAGGGTCCGTAAATCCTCCGTATGGACACTGGTCAGCCCGCATTGCATCGCCAGTTGAATCGCCTGTTTCAACGATTGCTTCAGCTGCTCGTAGGTCGGGTCCGGAATGTGCCTTTGGACGATGTTGGATGCCGTTTCCAGCAACAGGCCAGTGGGTCTTTTTATGAGCGGATCGACTACCACCGTTCCCCCTGCAGGAATGTCCATGCCCGCGGAGTAACCGGCTATTTCCAATGCTTTGCTGTTCACCAGAAACACATGACCGCAAACACGCGTCAGGAAAACAGGGCAATGTGGTGCCACGCTGTCCAGTTCTTCTATCGTGGGCAAAGTCCCTTCCGTGAACCGGTTCTCGTCCCAGCCTCTACCTTGCAGCCACTCGCTCGATGGCGTTTGGCTTGCCCGCTCCTTGACCACTTGAAGCAGGCGATCTTTTGAGGTGACCTTCTCCAAATCCATTGTCATTAATTTGGTTGCAATCGAGGAAAGGTGCAGGTGACTGTCGATCAGACCCGGTGTCACCATTTTGTTGTCCAAATCCTTCACGGTTGCCTCAGGCCGCCCCCACTGCAGAAGCATGTCACGGTGGCTTCCCAGGTCCACAATCTTACCATCCTTCACTACCACAGATTCAACCTTGGGCGCGGATGGATCAAACGTATAAAACCTGCCATTGGTAAAAATCGTTGTCACAGATACCCCTCCTCCATCATTTGGTAAACGTCGCTCCCAGCTGCTGCAATGTCTTCCCGCGAGCGGCGGCTGATTCGGTCAGCTGCCTCCTGAGCTTGTCGGATGGCTTCCTTTTCGTCCACAGTGGTAAGCTTGCGGTCCTCCATGACCACCTGACCATCAATGAGGACTGTCTCCACTTCGCTGCCTCGTGCCGAATAAACAAGATTGGGAACGATGTTACGGATCGGATCAGTGTAGATCGGGCACAAACTAGGGTCTTGCAGATTGAGGATGACGATGTCCGCTTTTTTGCCCTTTTTCAGACTTCCTATCTCGTGATCAAGTCCAATGGCTTTGGCTGATTCGATCGTCGCCAGCCTCAGGGACAGCCACGCCGGAAAAACCCTTGGATCGGATCGCTTCACCTTGTTTAAGATGGCGGCAAACTTCATTTCGTTGAACATGTTATTGCAGTTGTTGCCAGGCGCTTGATCCGATCCGAGGGCCGCCTGGCCGCCCGCTTCGAGAAAGTCCATAATCGGAGGAACCAACCCATCAATGATTCCGATACTGCCCGCACAGTAGATCATGGAAGCCCCGCTTTTTGCCACCAGCTGCGTTTCTTCTTTTGTGGCCTCCGTCAGGTGTACGGCCATTAGTCGAGAATCCAGATATCCGAGCTCATCGAGAAAAGGAATGGAGCGCTTGCCGTACCGCTTCACCATCTGATCGATTTCCCGGTCCCCTTGTGCCACATGCATATGAATTTGTGTATCGTACTTTTGGGCCAGCTCTTTTACCTCTAGCAGCAGTTCCGCTCCCATCATGTCCGCTCCCTGCGGCCCGAAAAGGCAGGTAATTCGCCCGTTTTCCTTGCCATGCCATTCCTCGAACAGCCTGATGCTATCTTTAAGCTTCTTTTCCCCAATCGACGGGTCTAACGGATACAGTTCTCCAACCGGAATTTGTCCGATATCATCTGGCAGTTCATTTACCGTTTCCGCTACTCTGGCACGTGCCCCAACCTTTGCATAATGCTGGATGATCCGGTTCATCGAGTGGTCAAAATCGCAAAAAGTGGTCGTCCCTGCTTTGATCCCCTCGATGATGGTCACCAGCGATCCCTTCAGCGACTCGTCCTCATCGGTATTTTTCTTGAATGGCCACAATCCTTTTTGCATCCAGTGAGACATGTCCTGCGCCATCCCCCTGAAGATGGACAGACCTGTGTGAATGTGCGCGTCAATGAGACCCGGCATAACCAGCTTTCCGGTTCCATCGATCATTCGCTCTGCCTGGTACGCCGCAAGGATCTCGTCCGTCGCTCCTACAGCAAGAATGGTATCTCCTTTCACGGCGACCGCACCGTTTTCCACCATACCGACTCCCTTGCCTTCCATCGTCAAAACAAAGGCATGAGCGATGATCAAATCCGCTTTCATATGAATGACCTCCGTTTCCATTCCTAATGATTTAACACTTTGGAAAGGAAGTCTTTCGCCCGCTCTGTCTTTGGATTGACAAAAAACTGTTCAGGCGGGGCAACTTCCACAATCTTTCCTTCCGCCATGAAGACAATCTGGTTGCAAATTTCCCGGGCAAACCCCATCTCGTGTGTAACGACCACCATCGTCATCCCGCTAGACGCCAGATTTCGTATGGCATCGAGCACTTCTTTGATCATCTCCGGATCAAGAGCGGAGGTAGGTTCATCGAACAGCATCACTTTGGGGTCCATCGCCAACGCACGTGCGATGGCTACCCGCTGTTGCTGTCCCCCGGAAAGCTGGCCGGGAAACGAGTCGAATTTTTCACCCAAGCCTAGAGATGTCAGCAGTTTTTTCGCCTTTTCCTCCGCTTGCTCCTTAGGCGCTTTTTTCACCTGAATAGGGGCAATGGCTACGTTTTCCACGGCAGTCAAATGCGGATACAGATTAAATGACTGGAACACAAAACCGATGTCGGAACGCAGCTTGTTCATATTGGTCTTGCTGTCATGTACTGAAATACCGTCTACAATGATTTCTCCCGCCTGAATCGACTCCAATGCATTAATACTGCGGATCAGTGTGCTTTTTCCTGCGCCGCTCGGTCCGATCAGGGCATACACATGGGACTGTGGCACTTCCAAATTGATATTTTGCAAAACGTTAAGGCTTCCAAAACTTTTGTTCACCTGATTGATTTGGATCACAGTCGGGCCTCCTTCGCAGCTTGATGACACGGTCCCGTCATTCCGACACCCGATAGCGCCGCTCAAGCAGGGCGATCAATTGGGAAAGGAAGAACGTGATGCAGAAGTACATGATGGCGACAAAGGTCCAAACTTCCAACGCACGGAAAGAAGTAGCGACCAGGTTCTTGGCGACCAATGTCAGATCTACCACGGAGATGACAGAAACCAGCGAGGAGTCCTTGATCAGTGTGATAAATTGGGAAGCCATCGGAGGCAGCACCTTGCGAAACGCTTGCGGCAAGATGATAAACCGCATAGCCTGAACGTAGCTCATTCCCGAAGAACGTGCCGCCTCCATCTGTCCACGTGGTACCGCTTGAATCCCTGCCCTGACGATCTCGGCAATAAACGCGGCAGAAAACAAGCCCAATCCAACAACTCCTGACCAAAATGGTCCCAGCTTTAAGAATTTTCCCAGTACAAAAAATATCCACAGCAACAAGACGAGAAGCGGAACCCCGCGGATAAATTCCACATAGCTGACCGCCAGAAAGGAAACGATCCGATTCCCGGAGACCCGGCAAAGTCCCAGCAGAATGCCAACGGGAATGCTGACAAGAAGCGCACTTGCTGATAATTGCAACGTTAACAGTAAACCGTTCCATAACAAGTCAAAATTTTCAGGAATCACACTCCATGTGCCACCCATCGTGATCAAACCTCCTAAAGCCGCTCTCTTTCACGAGAATTGGCGGTTAGTTGTTCTGCTGGACCTCGTTGATCCACTCGTTCGATTTGAACCATTTGTTGATCGAGGCTTGATCTGCCGGACCATTCCGGTACGAAGCCAGGAACGAGTTCAACCATTGGACGGTGCCGTGGTCGTTCAACGGTACGGCGATACCCAGATTCTCGCTGGACAACACCTCGTATACCCCTCTGACAGAGTCACCATTCAAGATTTCATAGACGCGAATACCTGGGTCATCAAAGACGACTGCGTCCGCCTGTCCCTGTTTTACCGCCAATGCAGCATTGGTAAAACCATCAAAGTCCATCACCTGCGCATTTTTGAACAATTGCTTTGCCAAAAGGGCACCCGTCGTTCCCTGGGAAACCGTAATCTTTTTCCCTGCTTGGTCCAAATCCTTCCAGCTTTGCGTAACGTTATCTTTTTTCGGAACCATGAGCACTTGTCCGGCAGAGTAGTACGGATCGGAGAAGCTAACGGCCAAAGCCCGATCCCCGCGAATCGTCACCCCTGAGATGACCATGTCAATGTCACCGGTTTGCAGTGCAGGAATAAGTCCGCTAAACTCAAACTCTTTAAACTCTACTTCCACTTTCAGCGCCTCGCCAATCGCTCGGCCCAAATCCATGTCATATCCGACAAATTTCCCTTGCTTGTCTTTCATTTCAAATGGAAAATAGCCCGGTGAAGTCCCAATGACCAGCTTTTTCTTTTCCACCGCTTTTTGGATCGTAGAAGGAGCACCCACTCCCGTTCCAGCCTCCTGCGAACATCCCGTCACGATCATCAGAAGCAGCGCCATCAACAAAATCGCCATTTTTTTCATATGTATGCCCCCTCATCTTAATTGGAAGTGCGTAAGCTAGGCTTGGTTGATCGGATCTCTGCGGAGAAAAGCGGTCATACAGTGAATCGATCCCCATCCTTTCATGATTTCGTCCATCTGTGTCTCGATCACTTCGATTCCTGCCTGCTCCATCTTGGCTTTGGTTTCTGGATTACCTACTGGCATTACTACCTTTCCTGGCTCCAATGCGACAAAATTGGTGCAAAACGTTTCTTTTACTTCGGCAATATCGGTTGCCTCAATCACGGTAAAGTCTCTGTCCAAAAGCGGCTTCACGACGTCGTAAGGCACCTGCCAAGGAAACAAGACCACTTTCCGCATGTCAGCGATGTTCAATAGGCCATCGATATGAGCGTGACCGTACGGTATCGGGAAGCGAATAATTTCCGTAACCCCAATGTTGCGCAGCTCTGCCTCAACCTGAGCTGCACCTGCCTCGTTGGCCCGAGCTCCAGTACCAATGATCACCGTCTGCCGGTCGACCCACATCGCGCACGCTCCGTCAAAGAAGCCGTCACCATTAATCGTCTTGATGATCGGAACGCCCAACTTGGCCAATTGCTCAGCGATATATCGCTCTTCTCCTCTACGCGCCTCGATTGCGGGCCGGCAAACGATGGCTCCCTCTGGTGTCATCACGACCAGGTCTCTCAGATACAGGGCATTCGGCTTGTCTTCTCGCATGTTCTCCACATAATGAACCTCAACACCATGATCATGATAAATTTGCACCAAGGCGTCCTGCTGTGCCCGTGCCCTTTCCGGATTCATGGCCGCTTTCCAGCGAAAATCGGAAAAATTGCTCTCATTGACTATCTCGATTTCTCTACCCGGTCTCCTCATCAAGACAGATCGCAGCGTGCCTACTTCCGAGTCGCAATACCAATTGCCCCACAAGTCTGGCATATCCTCCGAAAAAGCCTTTTGCGACGGGAACCAGCGCTCTCCTTGCACGTTTACATTCATAATGAACTCCTCCTTATCTTGATGGGTGTGAATAGCATGATAGTAATGCTATTTTATTTCGAAGTATAAAAACAGGCAATACAAAAAATTCTAAATATATTGAATTTTAAAATTTTTCCCAACGAAAACCTCCTCACGAACAAAACGCCCCCGTTACTTGAACGGAAGCGTCTTGCGTAAAAGCTCACATTTTTTGTTTTCACTCGTATTTATCGAATTCAATAATCGCTTGCTTTTCTGAGTCAATCCAGTCTACTTTAGCTCCTAATTGTTCGCTCACGAAGCGCAGAGGCACGTATACTTTCCCTTTTAGCATGCTGACAGGTGTTGACAGTTTTTTTCTAATACCGTTCACTTTTGCTACGTTGCTGCCTACAGCTACCTCAATTCGAGTTTTATCTTTTGTATACACGGCTGTTTTTGTCTTAACCTTGTATTCGACGTTAGCACCCATCGCTTCTCCGATGAAACGGAATGGGACCATGACTGTACCCTTTGTTTGATAAGGATGAACATTCTTCACTGGTTCACCATTGACAGAAGCAGATTTTTCTTTGAGATCCAGGAAAATGAACACTGTTTCCTTGTTCATTTCTCTCAGCATTGCATACAAGAATCCTTTTTTATTGAAGTCGTTGATTCGTTTTTTGTTTTCCATGATTTGTCGGGCGGTTACAACGTTCTTTTGTGCTGGGATCGTAAAAGAAGTTGCCTTACCAAAATTCCACGCATAAGCATCTGATTGTAGACCAAAGGTAAGCGGTTTTTTCAATTCTGGTACGTTGTTCACCGATATACTCAAGTTGCTTGTTGTTCGAACAGGCATTTTGTTTTTATCGATGTAGTAATCAAGCTTAAGCGATACTGATTGAAGGCCTTCTTGTTTCGCCTTTTCAACGAGTACATCTGGTGTATACGTTTTTTCATTCATTTTCAGCTCTTTTTTCAGTTCTGCCAGTGCTTTTTCTACTTCTTTTTTGGCTTGAGCCATGTATTCTGCATTTGTTTTCACCTTGCCATCCGGGTTACTCTCATCTGCATATTTGTTCATTAAGGCAACAAGATCGACAGCGAATTTTTTAACTTCTTTGTTCGTAGTAGCGTCTTTTGCAATAAATAGTCCTAGTTTTATTAATTCTTTTGTATCCAATGTGATAGACACATGTGTTGCTTTTACATGTTGTCCATTTGGAAGCTGAACGGTTGTTGAACCATGGTTTTTCGCATGAGAAAGCTTAAAACCAAAAGTAGAAACGTATTTTTTGAAGAAGTCCATCGTTAATTTGTTCATTTTCTCTTGGAACTCTGCCAGCTTCGCTTGGTCGATCCCTGCTTCACCGGGCAGAGATGAGTTGTCGACAGCCAAATACTTTTTATCCATAGGCGTCGTTACATACAAGTTGTTTTTATCAAGCAGGATTTCAAGCGACGCTTTTTTCTTATCCGACCAAAGATTGTTATCGCGCAATAGCTTATCGTCATTGAGCGTTACTACCATTTTTGCAGTGTTTGCGTCTATGGTAGATCCTTGAATGGTTAGCCCTTCTTTCATGGCCTTCAAGAGAGCTGTTAGTTCCATCCCGTCTTCTTTCTGTTCTTTTGCTAAGCCAGCTAGATTATCGAAGTTGCCCGTCAGCTTTATGCTGCTCTTAAAATCGTAGTTAGGTTTTTCGATGGAAGCAACAACGGCATCTCCTACCAGTGACGCTTCATTGGCGCAACCTGTTAACACAAAAACAGCTGCCAGGAGAAGCAATCCCCATTTTTTCAGGAACATGAACTACACCTCTTCATTAAAATTTTCACCTGAAACTTATGGACAAATCGCAAATATCCACAAACTCCATGCGGATTTTAGCATAAAAAAGCAGCGCATTGTTCATGTAAAATAAACCAAAATACCTACCAGCAAAAAAACCTCTCGGGAATATCCCCAAGAGGTTTCTAGAGCGTATCTTTAGTATTTGTTGAACGTCATGATCCAGATGGAACCAAGTACGATCGTCAAAACGATCACAAGCCCCAGGACCAGTGTCTGTACGTTGTAACGCGGCTTTTCTCCCTCGCGGATATGCATGAAGAAGAACAGCTGAACTACGAATTGCAAGATGGCCATCACCATGATGGTAATCAATGTAGCTGTTTTATCGAGCATCTGATTCATGACCAGTACCAGTGGAATAATGGTGAGCACAATCGACAGGATGAAGCCAATCACGTACGACTTCAATGATCCATGATTGTGATGATCTCCATGGTTTTCATGTTGTGTCATCTTACATCACCCCCATCAGATAGACGACTGTGAAGAGGAAGATCCACACAACGTCAAGGAAGTGCCAGTACAAGCTCAGGTTGGTTACCTTGCGGCGAGTAACCGGTGTGATTCCGCGACGCTTCAACTGAATCATCAGCGCAACCATCCAGAACAGACCAACGGATACGTGCAATCCGTGCGTACCAACCAGCGTGAAGAAGGCGGACCAGAAGGCACTTGTGCCCATGGTTACTCCCTCATGCACCAAATGCGTAAACTCGTTAACCTCCAGCACTACGAACGCCAGACCCAAAAGGGCAGTTACAGCCAACCAGCTGATCATTTCTTTTACTTTCCCTTTATTCATCGCCAGAACAGCCAAACCACTGGTAAAGCTGCTGGTCAAAAGGATAAAGGTGGAAGCGATGATCCCTGGGAGTTCAAACATTTCTTTACCAGTCGGCCCGCCAGCGTAGCTATGCATCAGTACCGCATAGGTGGCAAACAGCGAACCGAACAGAATGCAGTCCGTTACAACGAAGATCCAAAATCCGAGAACCTTTAGTTGCTCGTGCTCTTCATGACCATGATCGTGGTCATGTCCGTGACCATGGTCGTGATGCTTAGCCATCTGTTGCATTACAACACCCTCCCCAGTGAAGCCTCGGTGCGTCGCACTTCATCCACCGGTACATAATAATCCGTATCATATTGGAAGGAACGTACCCACATGCACACAGCGACACCAATAAATCCAATTACGGCGATCCAAACCCAACCGAATGTAAAGCCAAATCCAACCAAGAACCAAAACAGAGACATGATAAACGGAATACCCGAGTTTTTCGGCATATGGATTGGTTCCAGATGCACCGGTTCTTCTTTATACGTACCATTTGCTTTTGCTTGTTTGGTTGCCCACCAATCATCGGCGTCTTTCACTGTTGGAACGACTGCAAAGTTATAGAACGGAGCTGGAGATGGAATCGACCATTCCAATGTACGTGCATTCCATGGATCTCCTGTCGTGTCCCGTTCCCCGTGCTTAATACTGTAAGCGATTTGCCATACTTGGAAGATGAAACCGATCCCCATCATGAAAGCACCGACAGTGGAAACCAAGTTCATATCTGCCCAACCGCGATCCCATCCGTACGTATAGTAACGGCGAGTCATACCCATGAAACCAAGTGCGTACTGCGGCATGAAGCACACGTAGAAACCGATATTCCAGAACCAGAAGCCCCATCTGCCCAATTTCTCATCCAGCTTGAAGCCGAACAGCTTTGGCCACCAGTAGTAAATACCTGCCAAGTAACCGAACACTACCCCACCAATCAATACCTGATGGAAGTGAGCGATCAGGAAGTAACTATTATGGTACTGATAGTCTGCCGGTGCTACCGCCAGCATGACACCCGTTGCGCCCCCTACGAGGAAGCAAGGGATAAAGGCGATGGTCCACAGCATTGGTTGTTTAAAGGATATCCGACCACGGAACATCGTAAACAGCCAGTTAAATACCTTAACCCCGGTCGGAATCGCAATGACCATCGTTGATATCGCAAAGAACGCAATAACACTTGCACTGGTACCCATGGTGAAGAAGTGGTGAGCCCATGTGAAGAAGGACAGTACGGCAATAGCCATCAACGCCCAAACCATGGATTTGTAACCAAAGATCTTTTTCTTAGAGAACGTTGCTACAACTTCAGAGAAAATACCAAAGGCTGGCACAACGACGATGTATACTTCCGGGTGACCCCACATCCAGATGAGGTTCAGGTACATCATCGGGTTACCGCCGCCATCCATTGTGAAGAAATGGGCGCCTGCAAAGCGGTCTAGGAACAAAAGTGCAATGGTTACAGTCAAGATAGGGAATGCAAAGATAATCATAATGCTGCTGGACAATACGGACCAGCTAAACAATGGCATTTGAGAAAGCTTCATGCCAGGTGCACGCATTTTGAGTATCGTTACGATAAAGTTAATCCCTGTAGCCAAACTACCGATACCGGAAATCTGTATACCCCATATCCAGAAGTTCTGGCCGGGTCCCGGACTAAAATCATTTTGTGACAATGGTGGATACGACAACCAACCAGCGTCTGGTGAACCACCAATGACGAACGAGAGGTTGAATAGCATCGCCCCAAGCATGAACAGCCAAAAGCTGAGTGCATTCAAGAATGGATACGCTACGTCACGCGCTCCTAATTGAAGCGGAACAACCATGTTGAACAAACCAAACATCATCGGCATCGCCATGAACAAAATCATGATTGTACCGTGAGTAGTAAAGATGGCATTGTAGTGATCCGAATGTAAGAATTCTACATTGGGGAATGCCAGTTGCAAACGCATCAGCAGGGCGTCCACCCCACCGCGGAACAGCATCAAAAGTGATGCGATTAAGTACATAATCCCGATACGTTTATGGTCAACTGTTGTCAGCCATTCACGCCATAGCCAACCCCATTTTTTAAACTTGGTTAGTACAAACACGATCGCAACCATGGTAAGGGCAATCGAAACGTCTGCACCGTAAATTAGCGGGTCACCAGTTACAAAGAACGTGGATGCAAATTCCTTAATGTTCTCCCACACGTGGTATTCCTCCTCCCTCTCTAATGCTTCATACCGGAGTGATCCATACCCGGCATACTGCTCATATCAGACATTTGATGTGTTTCGTGCGAAGTTTCATTTGTCTCGGCACCTGTCTCGGCAGGTTCTTTTTTCATCACATGATCCATATCATGACCATGGCTATATTTTGCAAGAATCTCTTCAAACAAACCTTCTGGGAAAGCGGAGTAGAGCGTCTTCTCAGTCAATCCTGGCTTTTTCAATTCATTGTAATCTTCTTTCGTCATGGCTGGAGTCGTACCTTTCACTTCTTCCACCCACTTATTAAATTCATCTTGTGGCTTGGCTACAACCTTGAACTGCATGTGAGCGAAGCCTTCCCCAGAGAAGTTGGAGCTGAAGCCTTGGAACTCACCTGGTTCATCTGCTTGCAAATACAGCTCAGTAGCCATTCCCGCCATCGCGTAAATTTGACCACCTAACTCTGGCACCCAGAAAGAGTTCATCGGAGCCTCTGCTGACACTTGGAAGTGAACAGGTACTCCTGCTGGAATCTCAAGGTAGTTAACTGTCGCGATTTTTTGATCCGGATAAGTAAACATCCATTTCCAATCCAATGCCGTAACTTGAATGGTAATCGGAGCCACTTCTTTATTAGGAGACTCTTTCAGCACGTACACATCACGAACGGTAAAGTAACCTAGGATCGCAATGATAACCACTGGGATTCCCCACCAGATTACCTCAAGCGTCGTATTGTGTGCCCAATCTGGCTTGTACGGTGCTTTATTGTCTGGTTTATCCCGATAGCGATATACGATAAAAGCAGTAAGCGCAAGAACTGGAACGATAATGACAGCACACAATATCACGGAAATAATAATGAGATTGTATTGCGTCTCGGCTACCGGTCCCTTCGGATTCAAGACAAGATATTCACTTCCACATCCTGAAAGCAGGACGGTCGCTAGCGCTGCCAAGATCCAAAACTGGATTTGCCTCAGCATTTTTCCTCCACTCATTCTCCTAATCCCTCCTCTTTCACAAACAACAAAACATGTAACTCATAAGCTTTTTTTAATGTAGTTAAACACATCTCATAACCGCAACTACATACTATCAGAGAGAGGACATATTTGTACTTCTTTTTTAGCACGTTCAATATTTCGTAGTTTTTCTGTTACAAAGTGTTCACGAAGCGGTCACGAGTTGATCATAATATTGTTACGAATCTCCTCTAATACACACCCTCACCCAAAATTGGCCGATATCCCCAGTTGCCCAATGCAGTAAAGCGCTTTCAACATAAATGAAAAAGCCCTCGCAAGCCGTGGACCTGGAGCATCCGGCTTACGAGGGCTTTTTTCTTCTATATATTAGGAAGCGCTCTTCCCAGTTTGATGCACACAAAAAACCTCCCATTGTCGTACGGACATGAGAGGTTCTCTTATCGTTTTGTTTTCATCGTCACTACACTTGTTGTTTACGGATGTTCATCAGGCGGAAAACAGTGCTCAATAGGAAGATGTTCATTCCCCCGATCAAAAATCCAATCGAAACCATCAAAGGAAGATTCTCCGATCTGAAATCGCTTACACTGAATGCCATCAACAAAGCGCCAATGATTGTTGCTGTCCACGCCATCCATTTGAGTGTATCTGCTGCTTTTTTATCGGTATTCATGTGACAAGACCCCCGTCATCATAGATTTACAATTCATCTGATGGCTATATTGTAACACAAAATTCATTTGTTGTTCATCTTTTGTTCAAATTTTTATTAAAAAATTGTCAAAAGTTTTCTCGCAAACCTATTGGCATCACTGTTGTGATAATTTTCCTTTGTGTCTTAAATGTGAATCCGTCACATTTTGATTCAGTCATAAATGAGGAAAACCCAGGAAACACTAAAAAAGACCAACTGCTTCAAACATGCTGAGTACATGTCCAATTGCAGTGGCCTTTTTTCCTTGCCATTATTTTTTAGAGCGTCTCCGCCTGATCTTGACCGATGTTGTTTTCTCGCTCCTTCTCCGCTTTCCGTTTGAGGTAATTCCCAACCGCAATGACGATCAGAGCTAATGCTACCGGCAAAATTATATGTAGCGCTGGCAGTACTTCTTCAAGGAAAGCCCCGACTACTTTATCTCCTACAATCATTTCACCTGCTGTATAACCGAGTAATGCTGCACCCAAGAGGACGATAATCGGGAAGCTGTTCATCAGCTTCATCAAAAGCTGGCTACCCCAAATAATTAAAGGAATACTGATTGCAAGTCCAATCAAGACCAAAACCATGTTGCCATTGGCAGCCCCTGCTACCGCAATCACGTTGTCTAGGCTCATGATGAGATCCGCAAAAATAATCGTTTTCAATGCTTCCATCATATTGGAACCACCGCCGATATGGCTGTCTTCATCTTCACCCTTCAACAGCTTGATGGCAATCCAAATTAGCAAAAGTCCCCCGACGACTTGTACAAACGGAATTTTCAACAGCCAAATCGCAATAAAGGTAAGGATCACTCTCAAAATGATCGCCCCAAAGCTTCCCCAAAACACGGCTTTCTTTTGCAGCTCTGGACTCAAGTTGCGACAGGCTAAGGCAATTACGACCGCATTATCTCCACTTAAGACCAAATTAACAATAATAATTTGCAATAAACTAAGAAGAAAATCTGTCATGATGATAGCTCCTTTCGAAAAACTAGCTTGTAGAGTAAATAATAGACCTTTATTTTTCATTGTGCATTACAATTTTCAGCTTCTTTTTCAATTTCTTTTGAATACCACAATCTAAAAAAGAAAGATCTGTCTACATAGACAGATCAAAAATAAATATATAATTATAAATTAATATCCTTTCTTTACCTTTTCACTCTAACTTATTGCGATGGATTTTCCCTGAAGCCGTTTTTGGCAGTTCCTTTCGAAAATGAATCGCTCTCGGGTATTTGATGGAACCTAATCGAGCCTTTACATACGATTGAAGTTCCTTTGCCAATGCATCTGACGCTTCTTCCGGATTAGCTAAAACAACGTACGCTCCCGTTTTGACGAGCTCATCTTTATCTTTTTCACCAATGACGCAAGCTTCTGTCACAGCCGGATGCTCCAACAGGCAATTTTCTATTTCTACCGGTGAAACCCAGATGCCCCCTACCTTTAACATGTCATCTGAGCGACCACAGTACCAGTAATATCCATCCGCATCCTGATAAAATTTATCTCCTGAAAAAAACCATTCTCCAATCATTTTTTGATTCATGGTTTCCTGCTTATTCCAATAAGAAGGAGCAAGACTGTCCCCTTTTACAAGCAAATTGCCGACTTCTCCTGTCATAACTTCACGTAAATCGTCATCGACAATCTTGACCTCATACCCAGGCACCACTTTTCCTACACTGCCAGGCTTACTAAAACCGGGACGATTGGCGATAAATACGTGGAGCGTTTCCGTAGATCCGATCCCATTTACGATTTCTACGCCGAATCTTTTTTTCCATTTGTGATAGAGCGAGGGAGGGAGAGCTTCACCTGCAGATACAAAGAGTCTGATGGATGATACATCATAGTCTTTCTTTTCTGCTTCCCGAAGCATAGCTGCATAGATGGTTGGGACCGCGAAGAATACTGTCGGGCGGTATTTGGTAATGGCATGCAAAAGATGTTCCGGGGTTGGCCGCTCTTGCATCAATACCGTCGATGCACCTGCACGAAATGGAAAAAACATCCCATTCCCCATTCCATAGCCAAAAAACAGCTTGGAAGCAGTGAGAATCACATCATCCCCCGATATTCCCAGAACCTGCTTAGCAAAACCTTCATAACAAACATGCATGTCATAATGCAAATGAACGGTTCCTTTTGGCTTTCCCGAGGTACCCGAACTATACTGAAAAAAAGCCACGTCATCTCTATTTGTTTTTGCGCAATCCAGTTTCGTCGAAGAGGCTTCCACCCAATTTTCAAAGGAGATAAATCCTTCTGCCTCCCCGACAACGACAACAGGCTTTGGAAATCTCATGTTCTGGGCTGCGGGTAAAACGATAGGAAGTAGATCTTTTTCAACCAGCAACAGGTCTGCACAGCTATCCTCTAAAAAGTAGCGATAGTCCTCCGTTGTTAGCCATGTACTCACGGAAATGGGAACCGCACCGATTTTTAAAGCACCGTAATAACTGGCTACCAGATGTGGTGTATCGTACAGAATCATAAGAACTTTGCTCCCGGCCTTTATTCCGCCGGCTTGCATCGCATTTCCTACTTTGTTTACCTTTTCACTCAACGCATGGTAAGTTAAGCTTTCATCCTTGAAATAGATCGCGATTTTACTTGCTCTTCCTTCTCGCATATTTTTCTCGAGAAAATGCTCAGTGACATTGTAGTTAACGGGTATTCTTATGTTCAAATACGTTCACCACCCAAATCGTCTAAATGTAACAAAAAAATAGTTTTGGTTTTTTCGCTTATTTACTATCTTTTTCGAACATGTTTGTAAAAGCTGACGGCTCCGGCAGTAAGCACTCCATAATATTTCCGAAACAGATGACGGGCTTCTTCCCCTACCCAGTTTACATGCAATAGTTCAATGGGCAGCTCAGGGTCAATATGAAGAAACATTCGATATTCATGAACAAGGTTCACACGTTCGGCAAAAGTCCGGTGATCATCCCACTGTTCTTTTTCCTGTAAAAAAGCCAGGTAACGAGGTTCGTATTTGTTTATAAATTCTGTGTATTTTAAATTAATCGAATCCATTTCCCATGCTTGTTCGACCAAAGATTGATTGCTTCCTGGTCCAATATGTCTGGATTCAAACATCTGAATAAAATGTTCCATCTGATACGTTTTAATGACTCGCTTGATCGGATCGAATAAATTATACGGCGTTATCCATGTGCCCGGTGTTAACTGACCAAACCCATGCCAAGCCAGTTCTTTGCGCAGCTGGTCACGAAGCTGTCTGTTTTTCTCCGGTATCGAATAGACGAGAACTCTCCACCATCCGTCCCAATTGATTGTATCTACCTCTCGAAACGTACGTCGCAAGCCTTCATCCATTTTCTCTATCCCTTCATCGGAGAGAGAATAGTAGGTTACACCATCCTGACGCTTCGAAAGAACAATTTGCTGATGCCTCATGCGAAAAATGGCAGCTTTAACGGCTTCTTCAGAAAACTCAAGAGCGCCTAACAGTTTGATTAGTTCTGGCATCGTAATCATTCCATTATCTTTGCGAATATAATCCCCAAAGATCGTAAAAAATGCCGAGCGTACCTGCAACTGATACTCCACCACCATTTCGTAAAATCCCCATTATGATGCAAAAATTGTATCAAAGTCTTCGCTAGAATGCTAGGACGCAAAATGACGCCCAAATCGGACATGCAAAAAGCGCTTAGCAACCAAAGCTGCTACGCGCTGTCCGTAACCCAAATTCCATTTTTTTCTCTATTTGCAAGAAAACGAAACGCTCCCTAATTCCGCAAATTGAGCATGAATGGTGTCGCCAGATTGGAAGCTGATCGCTTCTGAGATCGCTCCACTAAGGATGATATCTCCTTTTTTTACGCCCTTTCCGACTTCCCCAAGCTTGTTGACTGCCCAAGCTACAGAAGCCCCCGGATGACCCAAAACGGCTGCACTTGCCCCAACTTGCGCTACTTCCCCGTTTTTGGACAGAACCATTCCAAGATTCCCCAAATCCAGACTTTTCGGCGAAACCCAATGGCTTCCTACTACAAACCTGGCGGAGGAACAATTGTCGGCAATCACATCGGCGAGCGTGAATCGGAAGTTGAGGTAGCGGCTGTCGATGACCTCGATTGCCGGAGCCACATATTTGGTCGCTGCCAGTACTTCTTCAGAAGTGATGTTCGTTCCTTGAAGATCTTCCCCCATGAAAAAGGCTATTTCCGGTTCCGCTTTTGGATGAATGAGCTGGTCAAACTCCAAGGGCTGCCATTCCAAGGCAAGCATTTCATCAGTAATATACCCGTAGATGGCCTCGTGAACACCCATCATTTGTTGTTTGGCACGACTGGTTAACCCTAGCTTCAACCCAATGATTCTTGCGCCTTCCTGCACTTTGCGCTCAAGCAGCTTTTCCTGAATGGCATAGGCTTCAGCGAACGTCAGTTGGGGATACTTGTCTGTCACTTTCTCAACTTCTCTGCGTTCTTTTTCAGCTGACAGAAGATAGTCTACGATCTCCTGATCCATACCTTGCGCCAATGTCATGATTACACCCCCAGCCTTTGCGCTTTCGCCAGTTCAGCCGCAACGTCAAGAATCATGTCTTCCTGACCCCCGACTGCTTTTCTTTTTCCGAGCTCGATCAAGATATCACGTGCATCTATGCCAAAACGTTTGCCTGCTCGTTCTGCATGCAGCAAGAAGCTCGAATAGACACCGGCATATCCGAGAACCAGGCTGCCTTTCTTTATCTCCTGACTGTCAGGTATCAGCGGCCCCACGACTTCTTCGGCAAGGTCCATCATTTTGTAAAGATCAATGCCAAGGTGCATTCCCATACGCTCCAGGACCGCGATCAAAACTTCTGTTTGCGTATTTCCTGCACCTGCCCCCAAACATCGTACGCTTCCATCAATGCGGGTAGCTCCCTCTTCAATGGCAACGAGTGTATTGGCTACGGCAACGGACAAATTATTATGAGCGTGAAAGCCAACTTCAATGTCTAAAGACTTTCGCAAAGCGCTGATCCGCTCACGGACTTGTTCAGGCAGCAAAGCACCAGCCGAATCGGTCACATACACAGCCTCGGCCCCGTAACTCTCCATTAATTTGGCCTGACTCACCAGCTGCTCCACTGGAGCCATGTGAGCCATCATCAAAAATCCGACTGTTTCCATGCCCAGCTCACGCGCTGCGTAAATGTGCTGCGCCGAGACATCCGCTTCTGTCACATGTGTCGCGACCCGAACCAGGCTCGCTCCCAGCTTATGGGCCTGCTTTAATTCATTCACAGTTCCAATCCCCGGAATCAAGAGCACGGCAATCTTGGCCTGTTTGCATTCTTCTACCGCAGCTTCGATCAACTCCATTTCATCCACACGGGAACGGCCGTATTGGAGAGTAGAACCGCCAAGTCCATCTCCATGACTCACTTCAATATAGTGCATACCGGCATCATCCAGAGCGCGTGTCACACACCGAACCTGCTCTTCTGTATATTGATGGGCAACGACGTGGCTGCCGTCACGCAAGCATACTTCGGTTATCTTGACCTGTTTGTCGGTTTTACGATTCATGAGCAGAACTCCTCTCCCTGCATATGACGGGCCAGGTCCTCAGCTGCTCGTGCTGCTGCGGCAGTCATTATGTCCAAATTGCCTGCGTAATTCGGGAAATAATCCCCTGCCCCTTCTACTTCCAAGACAACCGTTACCCGCTTTTCATCAAATAAGATATCTTGTTTCAAACGATACCCCGGAACGTATTGCTGGACGGTTTTGATCATGTCATGCACGGATTGACGAATCGCGGCTTCGTCCATCTGCTTTACTTCGCAATAGATCGTGTCGCGCATGAGAATAGGGGGTTCGGCAGGGTTGAGGATGATGATCGCCTTGCCCTGGTCAGCACCACCCACCTCTTCAATCCCGCGGCGAGTCGTAATGGTAAACTCATCAATGTTTGCCCGAGTGCCAGGTCCTGCACTTTTACTCGAGATGGTCGCAACGATTTCTGCATAAGAAACGTCGGCTACCCGATTGATGGCATGCACGATCGGAATCGTCGCCTGTCCACCGCAGGTGATCATGTTGACGTTTCCTTCCTTTCCATTCGCGTCTGAGTTAACAGCCGGACAGACAAAAGGTCCTCTCGCCGCCGGGGTCAGATCAATCGCCAGCTTCCCCAATTCTTTTAAAACCTTCGCATGCCTCACATGTGTTTTTGCTGAAGTGGCATCGAAAACGATGTCTGCTAAATCAGGTTGGTCAATGATCGCTTGAATCCCAGTCGCGAACACCTGATATCCCCGCTCTTTTGCCCGTTTGAGTCCGTCAGAATCCGGATCAATCCCTAGCATCGCGGTCAATTCGATGGTCTCACTTCGCTCCAGCTTATACATGAGATCGGTGCCGATATTTCCGGAACCGAGTATGGCTGCTTTCACTTTACTCATCACGACTTCCTCCCTTTACTCAAATGAAACAGAAACGGACCCAAGTGGACCGAAATTGGCTACGATGGAATCGCCATGCGTTACGTTCTGAGCGGCGGATAGCGCCCCCGGGAGGATTAATTCTCCAGCCTTCAGTTGAATCCCGAACTCGTGCAGTTTGTTTGCCAGCCAGGCGATGGCATGTGCCGGATGCCCCAGAGCCGCAGCACCTGATCCTGTCGCCACGAGCTCGTCATTCTTATACAGCACCATGCCGATGCTCCGTAAATCCAAGCCTTCTATCGTACTTTGCCTGTCTCCCACAACCACTTTTGCAGAAGATCCGTTGTCAGCAACTGTGTCGACCAAGCGTATCTTCCAATCAGCAATGCGGCTGTCTATGATCTCCAGGGTAGGCACCACATATTTGGTAGCCAGTAATACATCCATGTAGGTGACCTTTGGACCGACCAGGTCTTCCCCTAGAATAAAGCCGATTTCTGCCTCTACTCGCGGAAAGAGCAGGTCGCTTACTTGAATGGTTCCGCCATTTCCTACCCGCATATCATCAAACAGATGTCCATAATCCGGTTCATTCACACCCAGCATTTGCTGCATAGCCGTACTCGTGAGACCTACCTTTTTTCCGATGACCACCCGTCCATCTGCGAGCTTTTGCTTCATGATTTCTAATTGAATGTGGTACGCATCCGATACACTCATATCCGCAAAACGCTCTGAAATCGGAGCGATGGGACGCTTGTTTTTCTCTGCCTCCATCAATTCTTCCGCAAGTACTTGAATGGACAGTTTCATAGACTAGCTCCTTTCTTCCCTGTTTTCGCTATAATTTCATCGTTACGGTTTTGGCTTCGGTATAAAATTCAAAGCTGTGTCGACCGCCTTCGCGCCCTATACCGCTAGCTTTTGACCCGCCAAAGGGCGTGCGCAAATCACGAACGTACCAGCAATTGATCCACAACAGGCCAGCATGCACCTGTTCCGCCACCCGGTGAGCTCGTCGCAAATCATTGGTCCATACCACGCCGGCCAATCCGTAGATGGAGTCATTGGCGATGCGAATGGCGTCTTCTTCCGTTTTAAAGGGAATGACCACGACGACTGGACCGAAAATCTCTTCTTGGGCAACTCGCATTTTATTGTCGACATCATAAAGAACAGTAGGCTCGTAGTAGTTTCCTTCGCCCAAGTCTGTTAATCGTTTTCCGCCTGCCGCGAGCTTGGCACCTTCGGAAAGACCGATTTGCACGTACCCGTCCACTGTTTCCAGGTGGTTTTTGGACACAAGTGCTCCCATCTCGGTGGCTGGGTCCATGGGATCGCCCACTTTGAGCTTTTGTGCCGCTTGGACGAATTTGTCCAGGAACTGATCGTAAATGCTTTCCTGAACCAGCAGCCTGGAGCCAGCGAGGCAAATTTCCCCTTGGTTTCTGTAAATCGCTTCTATCGACCCGCGGACCGCTTCATCCAGATCAGCATCCTCAAACACGATATTGGCTGACTTCCCTCCCAATTCAAGCGAGACGGGAATTAACTCGGAGGCTGCGTTTTTCATCACTGTTTTTCCGGTATTGGATTCACCTACAAATGAAATCCGGCGCACATGAGGATTGGTACACATCTGCGTACCTACAGATCCTCCGGGACCGGTAATGATATTGAGTACACCGGGCGGCAAGCCTGCTTCATTGGCGATCTCACCGAGCATGACCGCGGAAAGCGGCGTATAGGAAGCAGGCTTCACCACAACCGTATTCCCTGCCGCCAATGCTGCGGATGCCTTCCAGGTCATCTGCATGAATGGGAGATTCCACGGAATGATCAAGCTCGTCACACCAGCCGGAGCGTATTTGGCATAGGACATGAATTTGCTCATCTCGTAATTTTCATGGACGACATATTTAGCCATTTCCGCAAAGAATCGCAAATTCGCGGCTGCCCGCGGTATATCGAAGCCGCGACTTTCCTTGATCGGCTTCCCTACATCCAACGTTTCTACTGTTGCCAACTCATCTACGCGTTCCATGACGAGGTCAGACATCTTGCAAAGAATGCTGGCCCTTTCATCGACAGACATTTTGCTCCAGACACCGCTCTCAAAGGTACGTTGTGCCACTGCTATCGCCTTTTGCGCATCTTGCTCGTTGGCATTGGCGACAGACGCCAGCTTGCAATTCGTGGAAGGGTCGATGGAATCAAAGGTCTCCCCCGAGATAGCGTCGACGTATTCGCCGTCAATGAACAGTTTCGCATTTTTTATCGTTTTCCGACTCACATTTGTGGTCTGACCCATGTGTATCCTCCTATTCCTCCACTTCTAGAATCATCTCGACTTCAACGGCATTGTTCAGCGGCAGCTGCGCCATGCCGACAGCAGAACGTCCGTGCTTGCCTTTTTCCCCGAAGATTTGGACAAGCAAATCCGATGCTCCATTCATGACTTTGGGTTGATCGGTAAAATCGGGATCACTATTGACAAAGCCTAAAATTTTGACAATGCGCTTTACTTTGCCGAGTTCGCCTAGCTCTTGTTTCACCACAGCTAGTAAATTGAGCATGCACTGCCGGGCTGCCAAATAACCGACCTCAATCGTGACATCTGCTCCCAGCTTTCCGCGGTATTCATCCGTGCCTTGACCAGCCGTAATGATCAGATTACCTGTGCGTACACATCCGACGTAATTCCCGACAGCCTGGCGCGGTGCAGGCAAGGTCAAACCTAATTCCTGTAGTCGTTGTTCAGGTGTAACGTCCACATGATTCATTTGGTCATCCCCTCTTTTCTTTCAAATGCAAGAAACGCAGGGCATTTTCTCCGAGCATCGCCCGCTTTTGTTCTTCCGTTAGCGTCAATGTCTGGTCAATCACTTCTCCCGGAGGATTTTCTCTTAACAGGAAGGGGTAATCCGACCCCATCAAAATCTTGTCATGACCAAAGCGATCCACCAAAAATTGAAGATTGGCCGGGTCGTTCACTAACGAGTCAAAGTAAAAATTTTTCGCATAATAACTCGGTGGCTGTTCAAGCAGCCTCAAATGTGGCCAAACCTTCCAGCCTTTGTCCAAACGAGGCAAAATGTACGGGAACGACCCGCCACCGTGGGCAAAACAAATGTTGAGCCCTGGGAACTTATCAATCACACCCCCCAAGATCAAGCTGGCTGCTGCCAAAGCCGTCTCACTAGGCATGCCGACTGTATACATGAGATTGTGGCGAGGCATCCGCTCTCTGCCTAATGTCTCCCACGGGTGGATAAAGAGCGGAACTTCCCACTTCTCCGCCATTTCGAAAAATTCGATGAGAGACGGATCGTCCAAATTATTTCCATTTACATTCGAGCCGATCTCAATTCCTTTGAGGCCCAGCTCGTGCATGCAGCGGTCCATCTCGCGGATGGCGATTTCTGTATGTTGCAAGGGGACCGTCCCGAGACCTGTAAAACGTTGCGGATTTTCCTCTACCGTCTTTGCGATAAAATCATTTTGGATGCGGGCCATGACTACCGCTTCCTCTGCTGGTGCCCAGTAAGAAAACGTAACAGGGATAGGCGACAATACTTGCATGTCTACCTTTTCTCGCTCCATATCCTCTATTCGCTTGGCCGGATCCCATACCTGATCCGTTACTTCGCGAAACACTTTCCCAGCAACCATAATATTGGCTCCGCATGCACACGTCCGATGCAGGGTCGGCCAGCGATCACTTTGATATTTTTCGGCCAGGTTCGGAAGATCTTCCGGAATGATATGCGTATGGAAATCTACTCGCATTTCCACTCACTCGCTTCCGGCGGCATCGCGTGTCCACAATTTTTGCATGTGCGAAGGTCCTGACTTCCGTTAAATCCATTGATTGCTTCTTTCACCTGGACTTCAATATTCGTCAGCTGTACTGTTACGCGATGCATTTCATGGTCGCACTTTTCGCAAAACCAGACAAAGTCCTCCAGCTCGCCTACTGCACGGTTCCTCTCGATCACGATCCCGATAGTATCAGGTACGCGGTGAGGAGAATGCGGTACATTCGGCGGAAGCAAGAACATTTCGCCTTCTTTCACGGTGATCACTTCGCGTTTGCCTTCGTAGTTGATGATCTCTACATAGGCATCTCCCTTCAGTTGATAAAAAACTTCTTCTGAGGGATCCACGTGAAAGTCGCGCCGTTTGTTCGGACCACCAATGACCTGCACCATAATTTCCGCGTCTTTCCAGATTACTTTATTGTTTACAGGCGGCTTCAGCAGTTCTTTGTTTTCCTCAATAAATTTCCAGAGATTAATCGTTTTGAAAGTGCTCATCGCTTCATTTCCCCCTCCTGGATTCGGTTTTCCCTTTCTCCTTTTAATGCTTTTTGCATAAAGACGACTTCATTCGCCAAGTCCGTCATTCTATCCAGCACCTCTTGATCCACGATTTCATTTTGCTTATTGAAATGGTCATTGTGAGCGTAAACGTAGCTAGGTGCCACAAAAGCGCGAAAGTATCCGGCGATTGGCTTCAATTGATTTTCAATCACCAGAAAGTGCTGATAGGTCCCACCTGTAGCAACGAATCCCATCACTTTATGGCGAAGGGCCTGCGGATGGACTAAATCAAACAGGTTTTTGAGCGCGCCGGTGAAGGAGCCTTGGAAGATGGGAGTCCCGATAATGTAAAAATCAGCGGCTGAAACGATATCAATCACCTTTTTTGTGTCCCCCGTGTACGTCGCCGGATCGCGTCCATCGCAAAACTGGACATCGTACTCGCTCAAATCCAGAAATTCAACCTCCACCTCTGGATGTGCTTGCTTTACTTTTTGGAGAACTTGCTGCACGACTACGCCTACTTTGCGTCCCGTAATCGTTCCTGAAATCCCTACTAATTTCACCCTTGTCACCTCGAATTTCTTTAAACGGATCTGGCAGATCTGATCTACCATCCTAATAGTGCAACAGATTGTTCGGTATCTCCCTGCGAAAGCAACTGACGTATTCTCGTAGAGGAAATCATTTTTCCATCGCCGCAATAAACGGGCTCCACGAGGCAAACTGGAAAAAACCGGGCGAGGAGATTTACGTCCCCTCCTCTGCTTCTTCCAAAGCGAAAGTCGTTGCCCACCAATATTTCCTGAGGACCAAGGCCCTTTAACTCTTCTAAAAAATCGATCGCACGTCGCCTCGTATAGCTTTCGTCAAAACGAGCGATGACTGCGTGATCAAGACCCAGCTTTGCCAATCGATCGGTTTTTTCCTGAAGGGACGTCAGTACACGTGCGCCTTGAAAATAAAAGCGAGGAGGTGGATCAAACGTATAGACCACACTAGGCACCCCGAGACTCTTGCTCCGTTCAATAAGACGGCGAATCACGGCTTGATGCCCTTGATGTACGCCATCGAAAGCGCCGATCGCGATCACAGAACTGGTTAATCCCAGGGTTCCATTTGTATGAATTCTCAGTTTTCACACCCCCTTTTCTGGCCTCTATCTATTCCTTTTCGCCCATAAATGACGGCGCGTGCTTCGCTTTACTTTTTCATGGCTGGTTGAGACGAATTGATTTTGAGAGCTTCGTCAACCATGTCAAATGAGTGATTGCGCTTGAATGCGTTGTAAAAAATGGCTCTTTTGCGAATCGGATCACCTGTATAGTAGCGCTCGTACTGAAGCAAACGTTGCCCGAATGCCTCTCCGCACAGATCCCACGCCAATTTGAACAGCTGCACCCGCTCTTCAGCGGATACTCCTTCTCTTCCTACATAGAAGTGCTCCATATCTTCCTTGAGATCCGGATGGGCAAAATCAGCACCTGTCGGGGACATGAGCAGACCTCCGGCTCCAATGATTTGCATGACTTCTATCGCACGCGGATACATCTTCGGCAGTAAACCGCGAATCGTCTCAAGCGATACCTCACCCGGCATAGCCTCGCCAAAAGGATTCAGTTGATACTCGTACTCGGCTACGCTCAGCAATGCCCGGATCGTTTCCACGGATTGGACTAGCTCTCCAAGCTGATCTTGGACATTCAAAAAAACGTCGACCCCAATGGAATCCGCTAGTCGGCAAGCAACTTCTGTAGCGAACTGCAGCTTGATCAATCCGCGAACGCCAGACTGGTGAGCCGGCTGCTGCGCGATTCCTGTTTTGGGATAGAGCAGATTTGCCGCCTCCACATTGTTGTACAGGAAAACGCGTTCCCAAGGGACCAGCACATCATGGAAGACTAGCACGGCATCCATTTCCTCAAATCTCGACGCCAATGGGTGATCAAACAGCGAGCGCTTTCCGTCCTGCATCGGTTCCCGACAGAGAATACGAAGACCGGGTGTATCAATCGGAATGGCAAATGCAAGTGCATAGCGCTCATCGCCCGGTTTGTATCCCGGGAAGGAATAAATAATGACTTCATCGGTTATGGGCGAAAGGGTAGCGAGCATCTTGGCTCCTCTCACCACTAATCCTTCGGGCGTCTCCTTCACAGCACCTAAATGCGTAAAGGTCTCTTTTTGTTCATGCGAAGTCTTACTGCGATCATTTTGCGGATTAATAATGGCATGAGTCAAAAACAGGTCGTTGTCGCGAATATAGCGATAGTAGTTCCGGATGTTATTCGCCCATTGATCACTATACTTATCAAGAAATTCTGCGTTGCTGTACAACGAGGTCACCACAACATTCAAAAAGTCTGGCGTACGGCCCATGAGGCCAAATGTTGCTCTTGCAAATACTTCAAATACAGCTCTGCGCGCTTGTAGATCTTCATAGTTTTTAGGAACCAGAAACGCATTGTTCACGCGCTCCCCTGTTTCCGGGCAAATATGGGTGATCTTGTCCTGATACTGCGGATCGTGCTGCAGATCGTACAAATGAGCAATTTGATGAATCGGTTCCTGGAATACTGGCTCGTTGTACACATCTGTTATTTTTCGGCCTGCCAGCCATACCTCCGGCTGACGTGATTGTAGCGCTGCAATATACTGAGCACCTGTACGAATTCCCATGACGCTTCCTCCTAAAAATTGTTTTCGGATCAATTCAATAGAATATTCGTTTTTTATCCTTTCGTTTCAATATCACAACTTGTACTCGAATTATATTATTTAGCTCAGTGATTATCTGTTAAACAGTTAACATTTTATTGATTTTTTTGAAGTTTCAAAACGGTCATTCTATTTTTGAATATAAACATGCAGGAATTCATTATTAATGAGATATTTTCAAAGTAGTGCAATCAGTAAGCCCATAGTACACTCTAATAAAAAGAATTTTCTGTAATGTTTGATATTTATTTTCCCGTTAATTAATCGTATACTGTACACAGTTTATGCTATTTCATGAGGAGGGAAGTAATGACAACATTATTGGATAAAGCAGAGTGTCCATTTTCTGCTCTCTGGCAGCCCTATCTCAAATACGGTCAGAGAATGTATTTTCAGCGTAAATCCATCATTTTTACACAAGGAAAATCAGCCTCAGGCTTTTATTTTGTGCTTAAAGGATTAATCAAAACCGTTACCGTAAAACCAGAAGGCCAAGAAAAAATATTGGAGTTCCTGGGTCCCGGAAAGCTTTTAGGGGAGTGTGGATTGGATCTCACCCTTTATTACTCTACAGCGATAGCTGCAGAGGATTCCGTCGTCTATTTCTTCTCCCTTCAGCATTTCAAGCATCTGTCCAGCACCTATCCGGATTTTGTTACCTTGTTTTTGAATTCTCTCAATCAAAAAATAAGAATTCTATCTGAAGAAAATACGTTGACAGCTTTATCAGCCGAGCAACAAATTGCTTATACGCTTTTAAAAATGAAAAGGGTGTGCAAAAGCAATCGCCTTTCTATTACCCAGCAGGATATCGCTAGCTTTACAAGTCTCACTCGGATAACCGTTTATAAAATTTTCAAAAAATGGAAAGAAAGCAATCTGATCGACATTCAGCAACGGACGATTATTATTAAAAAGCCTGCTCAGTTGCTTGCTTTTTTCCAAGAATCGATTTCGTAATGGAAGAAATCAGTCCACGTGTTTTCTCTCTTTATATAAATTTTCAACCATACTGTTAATTGGTTAATAGTTTTTATTTTCAGATTATTTCGGTTCTATCCAGTTTATTGTCAGATCAGACATGGTCGTTAACACCAGTACATGCTGGCCTCATCGGCAGCTACGCTCTGATCGGGATGATGATCGGAAATGTTCTGATTGGCACTTTGTCTGATCTAATCGGACGGAAATGGTCTCTGATTACGTATATCGCTGTTTTTTCGATAACAATGGGGTTGTCTGCTGCGGCTACTACTCCGGAGCTGTTAGGTATGTTTCGCTTTATTGGAGGGGTGGCACTAGGAGGAGCTATGCCGCTTGCTACCTCCCTGACGATTGAATACTCTCCTGCTCATCGTCGCTTGCTTTCTTTGCAGTAATTTTTTCTTTAAGGATCATTCGTACAAACAGGACCATGAATGCAGGTGTCGTGGATGTAATAATGGCTCCCCATACTCATTCAAGTGGTGGTACAATATCGACCACAACTTTACAACAACATCATTCCGCCCCAAATACTAGCGGCGAGTGATGAATATAAAGAACCTATCAAGGTGTTTTTCATTGTTGCCCTCCGTTTTTTAGACCCGAAAATCAACACGAAAAAGCTTCCACCGAAATAATGGCGGAAGCTTTCTAATTGACAAGGAACTTCTATTCTATACGCTATCTCCCCGGAATATCCGCTGCCGGTACTCCCCCAATCCCCCAGTGGGACTTCGGGACCTCGGTAACAATGACTCTAACGTTTTCTTTCGGAGCCCCGAGTGTCTCACACACCGTTGAAGTAAGGTTAGCGATCAATTCCTTCACTTTTTCCTCAGGTCTGCCTGCTATCATTTGCACTTGAATGAATGGCATTTTTGTACACCTTCCTTTATTATTTGATGGAGAAGGATACCTCTCCAAGTCCATCCAGCTTCGCGGTTACTGCGTCACCAGTCTCTAGCAGGAGAGCCTCTGTAATGCCACCCGTTAAAATGACTTCTCCCTTTTTCAGCTTCTTCCCTTTTCGCGACAGCATATTTGCCAGCATCGCCACCGATTGTGCCGGATTCCCCAACACTGCTGCTCCTGTTCCAAAATCTCTCAGCTTGCCATTGATGGTGATGGCCACTCCAACCAGCTCCAAATCAAGGTCATTTGAGTAGGGAATCTTTTCACCGAATACTACCCGTGATGAAGACGCATTGTCCGCAATGACATCCGGAAGGGTAAACTTGAAATTTTGGTAGCGGCTATCGATGATTTCCAACGCTGGAACGACATATTCGGTTGCTGCAAGCACTTGTGCGCCAGTTATACCCGGACCTTCGATATCTTTTCCCAATACAAAGGCAATTTCCGCCTCGACCTTAGGGTGGATGAGATCAGACATGGAAACTACTTCCTGATTAGGGACGTTCATGTAATCGAAAATAAATCCGTAAATCGGCTCTTCTACACCCATTTGCACCATTTTTGGACGACTCGTTAGCCCCATTTTCGGGCCAAGAATCTTTTTGCCTTGGGCAAGCTTGATATTCACCAGTTCTTCCTGGATCAGGTAAGCATCTTCAACCGTCAAATTTGGATACTCTTCAGTGATTCGGACGATTTCCCGTTTTTCTTCCTCTGCCGACAGACAGTATTGCGCCAACTGTTGAATATCGATGGTTTTCATCTTATTTCCTCCCTATCACCCAGCAGCTTCCGTCTTCTTTTTCGCGATTTCCGCTGCGACATCCAAAATCATATCCTCTTGACCGCCGACCACTTTTCTCTTTCCCAGTTCAACGAGAATGTCACGGGAATCCAGGCCAAATCGCCGGGCGGCTCTTTGGGCATGAAGCAAGAAGCTGGAGTATACGCCTGCATAGCCCAACACCAGACTATCTCTCGTGATTTCCTGAGGGGTATGGAGAATGGGTGCGACTGTCTCCTCAGCTACATCCATCATTTTATAGAGATCAATTCCGGTGTCAATGCCTAGCCGATCAAGGACTGCCACCAGCACTTCCGTTTGCGTGTTGCCTGCCCCCGCCCCCAGGCATCGGGCGCTTCCGTCAATCCGAGTTGCCCCCTCCTCGATCGCGACCAACGTGTTCGCCATCGCCAAAGAGAGGTTATTATGTCCGTGGAATCCAATTTCTACGGTCAGCGTATTGCGCAGGGCCCGAATTCTTTCCCTCACTTCATGCGGCAACAGGGCGCCTGCTGAATCGACCACATAAACGATGTCGGCTCCGTAGCTTTCCATCAGCTTAGCTTGTTCGACCAGTTTTTCCACAGGGGCCATATGAGACATCATTAAGAACCCTACTGTTTCCAATCCAAGCTCCTTCGACATCGCGATATGCTGGGCAGATACGTCCGCTTCCGTAACATGGGTCGCAATTCTCGCCATCTTCACGCCAAGGCCAGCTGCATGCTTCAACTCATTTACGGTACCGATCCCCGGAAGCAAAAGAACCGCTACTTTTGTATGTTGGCAAACGGAAACTGCCGCTTCGATCAGTTCCATCTCATTCGTTCGTGACAGGCCATACTGGAGCGAGGAGCCAGCCAAGCCGTCGCCGTGGGCTACCTCAATATAGGGCATCTTGGCTTCGTCTAGTGCTTTCGCGACTCTCGTTACTTGATCGACGGTAAATTGATGGGCGATAGCATGGCTTCCGTCACGCAGAGCCACCTCCGTAATTTTAATCTTGAGATTACCTGACATGATTCAACCTCTCCTCTTAGCGTATTTCCCCTGCAACCTTTGCCAGTTGGCGCTTTGCACACTCTTCGGCCACCTTGACTGCTGCGGCTGTCATGATATCCAAATTTCCGGAATATTTCGGCAAATAATCCCCTGCACCCTCGACTTCCAGGAATACTGTTACCTTATTTCCGTCAAATAGCGGTTCGGTCCGCAGACGATAACCAGGAACGTAAGCTTGAACCTCTAAAACGATCTCTTGGATTGAGCGGGTAATAGCTTCTACATCCATCGTCTCTTCTTCAACCAACGCGTGAACCGTATCCCGCATTATGATCGGCGGCTCAGCAGGGTTTAAGATAATGATGGCTTTTCCCTTTTTTGCTCCTCCAATTTTTTCAATTCCTCTTGATGTCGTCTGCGTAAATTCATCAATGTTTGCCCGTGTACCCGGTCCGGCGCTGCGACTGGAAATCGTCGCTACGATTTCGGCATATTCCACCGGACTTACCCGGTTGATCGCATGTACGATGGGAATCGTCGCTTGGCCTCCGCAGGTGATCAGATTGATGTTATCAGCTTCGGGATGTTCATGAAGATTGACGGGCGGCACTACCAACGCCCCAACTGCAGCAGGAGTTAAATCCAGTACCAGTTTGCCTGCTTCCTTTAATTTCTTCGCATGACGAATATGGGCTTTAGCCGAAGTCGCGTCAAATACAATATCCGCCAATTCAGGGCGATGCAAAAATCCTTCGATTCCTGTATCGATCGTTTCAATTCCCATTTCTTTTGCACGGCGCAACCCGTCCGAATCCGGATCAATCCCGATTAAGCACGTTAATTCCAATACGTCGGAGCGCAGCAGCTTCAGCATCAAATCCGTTCCGATATTTCCTGAGCCGAGAATGGCCGCCTTTACTTTTGCCATGTATATGTCCGCCTTTCTCCACCATTATTTCGTAAATTTCACACTTACTTCTCCCAAATGGGCAAATCGTGCCTGGAAGAAATCTCCTGGTTCTGCACTGACAGCTGCGGATAACGCGCCAGAAAGGATCACTTCCCCCGCTTTCAGCGTGACGCCAAACTCAAATAGCTGATTCGCCAGCCATGCTACGCAGGTTGCCGGATTCCCCAGAGCAGCGGCACCGATTCCGCTATTTACGATTTCTCCATTCTTGTACAACACCATCCCAATCTGAGGAAGGTTCACCTGGTTGACTGGGATCGGCTTCCCTCCCAAGACATACAGTCCAGATGAAGCATTATCGGCAATCGTGTCCTGGAGCTTGATCTTCCAATCCGCTATTCGGCTGTCCACAATTTCCAAAGCTGGTAGGACGTAATCCGTTGCTTCAAGCACATCCGCTTCTTTCACATTCGGTCCAACCAAATCCTTCTTCAGCACAAAGGCAATCTCTCCCTCCACCTTTGGCTGCAGAACACGATCGAAGGGGATTTTGTTACCGTTTTCGATTACCATATTGTCCAGCAAATGCCCGTAGTCCGGCTGGTCAACACCCAGTAACTGCTGCATGGCAAGCGAAGTCAATCCGATTTTCTTTCCTACAACCTTCTGCCCCGCTTCCAGCTTATGACCGATGGTGACCAGCTGCACTTCATAGGCTTCTTTCACGGACAGGTTTGGATATTGCTCCGTAAAGGGCTCGATGCCTTTGCGAGTAGTTTCCGCCTGAGCCAAGTGGTCTGCCAATTTGTATACCTGCTCTCGATCTATTACACTCATCTTCTTTCCTCCCCTTATAATTTAATGCAGATATTGGTTAACTCTGAGTAGAATTCAAAGCTGTGCATTCCGCCCTCGCGTCCAATACCGCTCTGTTTCATTCCGCCAAATGGTGTGCGCAAGTCACGCAAGAACCAGGTATTTACCCATACAATCCCCGCTTCGATTTGACCGGCTACACGGTGAGCGCGGCGAAGGTCATTGGTCCAAATAGAGGCGCTTAACCCGTAATGAGTATCATTGGCCTGTTCAATGACTTCTTCCTCTGTATCAAACGGGATTACGGTAACTACCGGTCCAAATATTTCCTCGTTTACCACACGGCAATTCCGGTCTAATCCAACAATAATGGTCGGATCGATATAATATCCTTTGTCTTGGCCATCCGGGCGCTTTCCGCCTGTCAGGATTTCTCCGCCTTCTTGTTTAGCCAGTTCGATGTAACTCGTCACGCGCTGATAATGTTCTTCTCCGATGAGAGCGCCGACCTTCGTTTTCGGATCGAACGGATCTCCTACTACCAATTCCTTCGTTTTTGCCAAGAACTTCTCCACAAACTGCTCATATACTGGCCTTTCTACATAAATGCGGGACCCGCAAAGGCATACTTCTCCTTGGTTAATAAAGCTCGACTTCATGGTGGTTTCGATAACCTCATCCAGATCAGAGTCAGCGAAAATGATGTTCGGATTCTTTCCGCCCAGCTCATAGGAGAGGCGCTTCAACGTCTTCGCAGCAGCTGCCATGATCACTTTTCCAGTTGTCGTCTCCCCTGTAAAGGAGATCGCATCGACATCCGGATGTTCCGAAAGCGCGGAGCCCGCAGAATTAGGGCCAAACCCGTGAACGATATTCACAACGCCGTCCGGCACCCCTGCTTCGCGGCAAATTTCCCCTAGCAATGTTGCCGTCATTGGGGTCAATTCAGCTGGCTTGATGACGCATGTATTACCTGCAGCCAGGCACGGTGCCAGCTTCCAAGTCAACAAGAGCAACGGAAGATTCCACGGATTGATCAGTCCTACTACTCCAACCGGGCGACGGATCGAATAGTTGAGCGCCACATCATCGGTTTGGTATGCTTCGGTTCCGAGCGATCTCATGTAGTCTGCGAAGAAGTGGAAGTTGTAAGCCGCTCTGGGAATATCGATGCTGCTGGAGAGCCAAATCGGTTTTCCTGTATCCAGGGATTCGAGTGCTGCCAGCTCATCCTTTCTTTCCAGGATGATATCTCCGATGCGTCGAATGACTGCCGCACGATCATTTGCGGTCATGTTCTTCCATGGACCCTTTAGCGCTTTCTTCGCTGCCTGAACCGCAAGATCAATTTCTTCTGCTCCGCCTTCCGCTACGGTTCCTAGTACTTCTTCGTTCGCCGGGTTAATGTTTTGAAAAGTCTTGTAATTCACCGAAGATTGATACTCCCCGTTAATAAAGTGAAGACAATCGATCGGCTTTTTTTGAATGGTTTGCCCAGTTATGAGTTGCATAAAATTCCCTCCCATAATTTAGCTTTTGCGTTTATTGGTGATGACTGGATGTTTTTTCTGACATCATCTTATACCAGCCAAAAAGGTAACATAAGCCGCATGTCCCGGATAACGGGACAAGAAAAGATTTTTCAAAATAGAAAATCATTGTATAATGATGTCACTTCACCCAAATCCTATTGGATTGGCTATCTGAAAGGACAACTGCCATGACTGAAAAACCAGCGAAACAAGAGCACCTGCTTTCTTCCGTAACGAATGCCCTTCGCATTATGCGTGCTTTCACCCTCGAAGAACCGGAAAAAGGAATTCGAGAGCTGGCAAAGGAGCTTGCGCTTAGCAAAAGCTCCGTACAGCGTTTGGTTGCCACTCTGTCTCAGCAGGGATTTGTGGTCAAAGATCCGTCTACACAAAAATACCGTTTAGGTGTCTCTCTGCTCGGCCTTAGTAGGGTCGTCACCAATCATCTTGAAATTCACAGGGAATCCCTTCCAGTCCTGGAGAAATTAGTAGAGAAAGTAGGAGAAACGGCACACATTGGCATTCTGGAAGGAACCAACGTGGTCTATTTGCACAAAGTAGAAACCAAGCGCCCCACTTCTATTTTGACGGACATAGGAAAAAATAACCCGCCTTACTGCACAGGCTGCGGCAAAGCCATTCTCGCCTATCAGGATAGCGAAGTGATTGAACAAGTCATCTCCGAAGGACTTATTCCCTACACGGACAAAACGATCACGATTCCTTCCGAATTTCGGGATCATCTAAAAGCAATTAAACAAAATGGATTTGCCGTTAGTATGGGAGAATTAAATGAGGATGCAGTATCTATTGCCGCACCTGTGCGCGATTATACGGGGCACGTATTCGCCGCTTTATCTATCGTCGGGCCAATTCAACGAATGAACAGCAATCTGTTCCCTGATTATTCCAAGGAAGTCATGAGGGCGGCGATGGAAATCTCCGAAAATCTCGGTTACATCAAGAAAATTTCCTATCGACCAGACCGTTCCAAATAGCATCAGGTATACCGAATAGGTTTATTTCAGAGCCTTGTGCATAAATACAACCTCTTGGGCAAGCTGCGATATCCTGTCTATGACATCCTGATCAACAATCTCATTCGTCTTGTTGAAGTGCTCATTGTGAACGTAAACATAGCTTGGAGCAACGTAAGCTCGAAAGTATCCTGCAATCGGTTTCAACTGATTTTCGATGACTAAGAAATGCTGCCAAGTCCCCCCTGTAGCAACAAACCCGATGACTTTGTTTCTTAGGGCAGCAGGTGGTATCAAATCAAACAGATTTTTTAATGCACCCGTCAAGGAACCTTGGAAAATCGGGGTACCAATGATATAAAAGTCAGCTGATAAAACGCGATCAATAACGGCCCTCGTGTCCTCGTTGTAGGTGGAAGGATCCCTTCCGTCACAAAACTGAACATCATACTGTTTCAAGTCCAAGAGTTCCACTTCTATTTCCTCATGCTGCTTTTTCGCTTCTCCCAATACCTGATTGACGACTGCTAGCGTCTTCGAACCCGTTAGTGTTCCTGAAATCCCCAATAGCTTCATTTGCAAAGCTCCCCTTTTAGATTTATGCGTTGCAGCCATGCCTTTCCTCACGCTTGACTTTATATTAGCAATCGTCCGACTATTCCATAATGTACTTTTCGTACAGTGATTCGATTAATTCGTGTACGATTCACACCTTAATATTTTTTCTCCGTATGTTATGATTCAGATAAAAATAGCTTGCGTTGCTTCCCTGTAGTGGAAATTTACGAAATTTTCTGTCCTATCTCACGAAAATTCCTTTACTTTGGAAGAAACAGGTGGTTTCTCTCCACATTCTTTTTCCGAAAAGACCTTTTAGAGAGGGGATATCTATGACAAAAAAGGCAAGCGATATAACCTTAAACGATATGCTTGAATTACATGACAAGGATGGAGATTTTCTGCGACTACATCGCATGATCATCTCAAGTGCCGAAGCCTGGGGAGCGCTGATCCGCGATCTGATTATGGCGCTCGGCATCGAAAGAGCAAAGCGCTTCTTGCTCCGCTATGGGTGGCATTGCGGCGTTCACGAAGCAAGAATCTTCAAGAATATGTTCCAGTGGGAAGATGACAAGGAATGGGTGCTTGCCGGCTCGAAGATGCACGATATCTCTGGCCGCGTTTCTTCCGTTCCAATCAAGCTGAATATTCAAATAAAAAAGGGAATCTTCGATGTGGAAGGATATTGGTTTAACTCCTATGAAGCCACTCAATATTTGAAGTATTTCAGCCATCACCATGAACCCGTTTGCTACTTCCTGGTGGGATATGCCGGGGGATACTGCAGTGAATCTTTTGGGAAGAGAATCATCTTCAAGGAAGTAGCATGTGCCGGTAAGGGCGATGAACATTGCCGCTTTGTAGGGAAAACGGTTGAGCTCTGGGGAGACGAGATTGCCGACGAGCTGGTAGATTATGAGCAAGAGGATATCGGGGACGAACTGGACAGAGCCTACAAGCGTATTGAAAAGCAGCGGGAGGTTTTAAAAAGAGCAGGCACCCTCAGTCAAAGCCTTACGCAGATCGTACTTCAAGGGAAAGGTTTGGATGCCATTGCCGAAATTTTAGGAACAACCTTAAACTGTAGCGTGCTGCTGGAAAACCAGCATTTTGAAACGATTGCTGGGTTTGGCGATGTAACCGGGTACTCTCTGAAATCTCTGATGGAAAACAAAAAAGCGCTATCCGATAGTCAATTGGGAAGCATCAACAGAATGTTCCAGGAGCACTGCGCAACAGAGTTTGATTTGCATGAACCTTTTCCTTTCCCCCATAAACGGCTTACAATCCCTATTGTGATCCGCAATCAGACCTATGGATTCATTTCCGTGATAAAAAATGAAGGGGAGGTTGGGGAGCTCGAAGCCGCTTTTCTCGAGCAAACAGCCAATATTTGTGCTTTCCAAATGTTGAATGAGAAAACGGCGATTGAAACGGAGCAGCGAATGATGGGAGAGCTGCTGGACCAGCTTCTTACTCAACCCGTGGAGAATTCCTACGCTGCGAAAAAGCTTTCCTATCTCGGATATAATCTGAGGCAACCGCACTATGTTTTTATTTTTCGTTTGGAAGACCCCTGTATGCAGCTAGAGAATGAGCATGCCATTACTGCGAAAAGGGATGATATCATCAATTACCTGTTGAAGGATGCATCCATCTTGGACGAAAAAATATTGTTGTCAAGTCGCTTGGATCGCATCCATGCCCTTGTCCCTGAGTCATTGATCAAAAAACAGTACATGCCCGTCAAAAAATACGGAGAAGGACTTTTGAAACGCTTGGGAAACATCGTCCAGCCCTTAAAAATCGTTCTTGGCATCAGTGATTGTTGCAAAGATATCACGCAGCTGAATGATTCATTCAACGATTCTTTGAAAGCGATCGAGATTGCCAAAATCAAAAGGCAGGACAACCAGGTCGTACTCTCTTCCGAGCTTGGCCACCTCGCCATATTACTCGATGCCAAAAGACCCGATGAATTGGAACGCTACGCTTCCAAGCTTCTAGGACAGCTCTATGAATACGACCAGCAGTATTCCAGTGAATTCTTGCAAACCCTCTACAACTATTTAAATAATGAATGCAACCTGTACAAAACGGCTCGATTCATGAACGTTTCTATTAGCGGCATGCGCTACAGGCTGGGACGCATACAAGAATTATCGGGGATCGATGTGAGCCAATCTACAACGAGATTCGAGATCCAGATGGCGTTGGAAATTTACCTTGTGCTAGGAAAGATTCAATTTCATAAAATCAGCAAATAGGAATGGGACGTATGCCCATTCCTTGGATTCCCCACGCTTCCCGGCAAAGCTTTAATAGTAGACCAGCGCCGGGAAAATCGTGAGCAACAAAATACAGACCATATACGCAAAAAGAAAGTACCCAGCTCCCCTGAAAATGGTGGTGATCGGAACGGAAGGTGCCAATCCTTTCACGACAAACACGTTAATCCCAACCGGTGGCGTGATGGCTCCCACGCTTGTGATAATGCACAACACGATCGCGAACCATACCGGATCAAAGCCTAAAGAAAGAGCCGTCGGGAAAAAGATAGGGATAGAAATGATCAGGAAGCCCAAAGCATCCATAATCGCCCCGCCAACTACGAAAACCAGATAAATACCGAGCATGATAAAAAATGGATGAAGAGGTAGGGCACTCACCCAATCCGCCACTTCAAACGGCAGACGGGTAATGGTTAAAAAGCGACCGAAAACCAACGCGCTGGCAACCAGCATGACGACCATTGCCGATGCTCGAAGGGTATCGAAAGCAGCCTTTTTGAAATTTTCCCATGTCAGCTTCTTTAAAATTACCGCGTATACCAAAGCTCCAAATGTCCCAATAGCCCCGGACTCCGTTGCGGTAAACCAGCCCATAAACAATCCGCCAATGACGAAAACGAGCAAAGCCAAAGTAGGAAAAACACCAGGTATGACTTTCATCTTTTCCAGCATAGTAGATTTTGGACCCGCCGGACCCAATTCAGGATTCCTTTGACAGAGTACCCAGACTGTCAAAAGAAAAAGGCTGACAAGCAAAATACTGGGAACAATACTCGCGATAAAAAGATCGCGAATGGATAGTTCCATCTGCAAGGCAATAACCAAAAGCACCGTGCTGGGTGGAATAATAATTCCAAGTGTGCCGCCACCAGCGATGCTTCCCGTACTCAGGGCGTCATCATACTTGTATTTCTTCATCTCAGGGATGGCCATCGTCCCAATCATGGCTGCCGTAGCTGAATTGGAGCCGCAGATGGACCCAAATCCTGCGCTCGCCAAGATAATGGTCCATGCCATTCCCCCCTTCAGCTGTCCTACCCATTTATAGGCTGCATGAAAGAGCTTGTCCGTAATCCCTGCTCGGAAGACCACTTCCCCCATGAGAATGTACATCGGGATCACGCTTAAAGAATAATCAGAAAATTGACTCCATAAATCCGTTGTTGTCACTTTGAATGCCGCTTCGGGGGAAGCTACGACCACCAAGCCTATGAATCCGACCAAAAACATGGCAAAACTGATGGGCATTCTCAACATCATGAGAATAAAGAGGGCAAGGATTCCCAAAAGGGCAATAACAGTAGCACTCAATTCTGTTCACCTCCAGTACAAATCTTCAAAAAATCAACCAAAAGCGACAAGAATAAAGCAAAAAAACCAACACTCACGACTAAAATCACCGGATAATACACAATGCCTAAGGTTTGGGACAGAATACCACTTTCCATCGTCGAGTATGAAAACTTGACAAAGTGGTAGGAAAGGAAAATAAAAAAGATGAGACTTGCTAATATCACGAGTCCTTGAATCAACGTCCTTACTCTTCTTGGCAAACGTTGGACAAAGACATCGATATCCACATGGCCTCGATAAATTTGCGTATATCCCAGTGAAAGGGCTGCCGTCACAGCCGCCGACCATCCAACCAGCTCCGTAATCCCTACGATCGGAGTAAACATCACGCGCATTAAGACGTTTGCGACGATAAGCAGCATCATGCTTACCATAGATACAACCGCCAGGAACGCAAGAAAATGATTAACCTGTTGATTCAAACGATCCAATGCGTTCATGAAATTCGACTTTTTGGGGAGTGGAACCATTGCTAATTCTTTTACTTCCATTTCACTTTGACTTGCCATGAGTAAGTCACCCCTATATCATTTCTGCTGCATTTGTCCCTAGCCCTACGCTCACAAATGCTATGGATCCATGCTAGCGGACCAGATAAGTCTCGTTCTCAGCGAGTTTAGCCACCCAATTTTGGGATCTTTCATAAACTTCAGCGATTTGAAATATCCTGCGCTCCTCAAACGGTCTGCCGATGATTTGCATACCTACTGGGAGATTGCCCGACATAAATCCGCATGGGAGGGTGAGAGCAGGAAGTCCTGTAATATTACCGAATGGCGTGCGCCCCAATGTAAACATATTGCCGATCGCCTGATCGGGCGGCACGGTTCCAATCAGGAACGGGCGTTTAGCGTTAGCAGGAGCAAGAAGACCATCAAATCCTTTCAGCTTCTCCCTTAACTCCTGACTAAACTTGCTTCGCGTGCGCTGCGCATTCAGGTACTGCACAGCACTGATGCTTTGGCCGAAGCTGAAACGGTATTTCAGGTCTTCCCCATACCAATCCTTATACTTGTTTAAAATGGGCTCGTGAAAAGCCAGGACCTCTGATTGGGCAATCACTTTCAGCGCCTGCAGGGCCTCGTCAAGTCCCGGTAATTCAATTTCCGCGATTTCCGCACCTAGCGCCTGCATGTCCCTCATTGCCTGCTCAACCAACCATTCTACTTCGGGCTCCAAATCATCAAAGAAGTGCTTCCGAACCACCGCCAGCCTGATCCCTTTCAGATCTGGAAGGGCCTGATCCCACATGACATCATCCGCTTGGGATACAGTAGCGGAATCTAATGGATCGAAGCCTGTTATCGCTTCCAGCAGGATAGCCGAATCCTTCACCGTGCGCGTCATGGGTCCGATATGGTCCAGGGACCAGCTAAACGGCAAACATCCATTCCTGCTGACTCTGCCGTATGTAGGCTTCATGCCAGTAATCCCGCAGATCGCTGCCGGCAAGCGGATCGAGCCTGCCGTGTCCGTTCCGATCGCACCGTAGCACAGACCTGTAGCGACGGCCACCGCTGAACCTCCACTGGAGCCTCCAGGAACTCTTTCCAAATCCCACGGGTTGCGACACACTCCATAATGGGGATTTTCTGTTGTAGCTCCCATAGCAAACTCGTGCAAATTTGCCTTGCCGATAAGGATAGCTCCTGCCTCTTTTAGCTTTCGAACGACCGTTGCGTCACGATCCGGAATCCAATTCTCCATAACCTTTGAGCCTGCTGTTGTTTCATGGCCCTTCGTTTCCAAAATATCCTTGACGGCTATCGGAACCCCGTGAAGAGGACCGCGTACACCTTGCTCCATGAGTTCCCGCTCTAGCACCTCGGCTTGCTGACAGGCGTCTTCTGCCAATACATTGATATAAGCATTGACTGTGGGATTGTATCGTTCAATTCGTTGAAGCACCTGCTTAGTCAGTTCTACCGGTGAAATTTTCTTTGTCTGTATCAGCTTTGACAAGGTCGATATGTCCAGAAAAAATAAATCACTCATCATAATCCCGCCACTCTATTAAGGTAAATGTGAATGCAGGCTCCTCTTTTAGCAAATTTATGGATGCTTCCTGATCCAGCTGCAATACTTGCTTCAAATAATCCTCTAAATTCATGCCTACTCCCCTCCTCTGCTAGCAACCATCACAGCTCCTACTCTTTTGAATATTTGTCGATCAAATCATAGAGTTTTTGCTTATACTCTTTTGCTGGCTGCCCTTTTGCTTCCAGTTCATCCACGTATTTGTCCTGCATCGCCTTCAGCTTTTGCTCCCATACGTCTTTATCGCTTAGCTCAACCATCTGTGTACCATGCTCTTTTTGACTCCACTCCAAAGCTTCCTTAACATGATTGTCCAGGTACTCTCCGGTAAATGCAGTCATTTCGCCGTTAAGCTCATCGATGACCTTTTGAACATCCGCCGGCAAGGAATTCCATACGTCTTTGTTCATGACGGCAATAAAGGTGTTAATGGTCAGTGGATAATTAGTTACATATTTGACGCTTTCAGCAAATTTCAAGTCAAGCAAGGCTTCCCGGGAGGTAACCAGACCGTTGACCACTCCGGTTTGTAGAGCTTCTGCCACCTCGGCCTGGGACATTCCCACAGGCGACGCGCCCAGCTCCTGCATGATTGGCGTAAGGGCCCCAGAAATGCGAAGCTGCTTCCCTTTCAAGTCACCCAGGCTAGTAACGGAATCCTTGGTTTGAATATAGGAGGCTTCTGTTGCAAATGAGGTAATTATCTTAAAATCCTTGAGCGCTTCTGGCGGATACTGTTCGATCAAATCATGAACGACCCGGCTTGCCGCTTTGGAGCTTGTGTAGCCGGAGGGCATATCAGAGATAGCCAATAACGGGAAGCGGCCCGGTTCATAAGTGGTGGAGGACAACCCGATATCCGCTACTTTGTTGGCGATGCCGTCGTACATGTTATCTGCTTTCAGAAGGGTTCCGCCCAGGAACAAATTGACTTTGACCTTGCCATTCGTGCGCTTTTCCAGCTCTGCTTTCCATTTTTCCATTTGTACGGCAGGAAAAGTATTCGCTGGGGCAAAAAAGGCATAGGATAATTCAATAGGCTTCTCATTTGACGCTGGGGAAGACTGGCCGCCCGCTTGTTGGGCCGCTTGATTGCCTCCTCCGCATGCAGTTAGCATGGCAACCAAAGATAGAGTTAATAGACTGGTTACTAGTTTTTTCACAAATTTTGCCCCCTTTTTTATAAATGCATCAGGACGCACTGACAATAGCCATCCTTTGGTTAATGTCAGTCGTCCCTTTCCTGCTCTATCAGACTTCCTATTACTTCCCTTGCTCCAGCAAGAAAAACGGGCGGCCCAGGATCGCTTCCAATCGGAAATACTTATCCAATCCGGTGGCACGGAAGGAATGCGTCATATTTGTTACTGTTTGCAGATCCGGCACATCAAAAAGCAAACAAGCGTGCCATCCTTCACTGCCAGCGTGCCCGGCCGTAAGAATATCTCTATCAATCGTTCCAAGTAGTTCCGACCCATTGTCTTTCCATGTAGCGATCACATCATTTAACTTTGGAAGAACTGCTTGGGTCTTTTCTTCCGTTGTTGTATTGAACCAGCCTGTAGATTCAAACTTGATCATGACCCGCAATTTCGTCGGTATTTGGGGTGCTCCATGTTCCATAGCCATCTCCACACACACTCCTTTATAGGCAATTGATTTAACGCATTAATCTTCCGCCGTTGATATCAAAGGTTGCTCCTGTGACAAAGCCCCCGTTTTCAGAGGTCAGATACGATACTAAATCTGCAACTTCTTCCGCTTCTCCTACTCTGCCGATGGGAATCGTTTGAATCATTTGCTCCAGTTTTTCGGTCGGCACATTATCCATTTCAGGTGTGCGTACCGCAGCAGGTGACACCGCATTCACCGTGATTCCATATGGGGCTAGGGATCTTGCAAACACTTTAGTCAAGGCCAGCTGACCAGCTTTGGACGCACAATAGGCTGCACTGGAGGTTAATGGGCCATCTTGCCCGCCAATGGAGGACATGTTGATGATTCGTCCCCATTTTTGCTCTTTCATTGCGTGCATGACGGCTTGCGCGACAAAGAAGGTGCTTGCAAGATTCGTGGACATGATTTGGTCCCATTCCTCCAGCGTCATATCTTCTATCGCCGTTTGCGTCCGAATTCCTGCATTGTTTACGAGAATATCAATCCGGTCCCATTTGCTTAAAATGTCATGAACAGCCTGCTTCATTGCCTCATGATCCGAGACATCTACCGCCATAAAAACGGCTTCATCGCGGCTCACTTTGTCAAGATGCTGCTCTCTTAACAGATCCAGCTTCTTTTGACTGCGGCTTAGGAAAGCGACCTTTTTGCCTTCGCTCAGCAGCTTTTCTGCTATGGCTTTTCCCAGCCCCTGGGAGGCTCCCGTTACCACAGCTACCCGTTGAACTTTGTTTTCCACTGTATGTCGTCCTTCCCTTTGCATTTATTTCCCCTCAAAATTTGATTGGAGTCTCCCGCATGCTGCAAGGTAACACGATGGCTCTGACAAGATCAGATGTAGCCAGGCATCGGCGGCACGCCAAGAAAAACGGAACCGGCACCGTCGTACATGCCTTCGCCAAGGAACGCGTGCTGGGTCACGACCATCGCGTCGCGCAGATAGCGCTGCAGCGGGTGTCCATCGTAGATCGCCGCAGTGCCCGCAAGCATGTAGGCCGACTGAACGGCGTCCGCGCCTGCACGGGTAGCTTGAACGGCAGCGAGACGCAGCAAGCTTGTTTGTTCAGCGGAGACACCGTCACCCCTCAGGATCGAGTTCCAAGCTGAATCGGTGGCTTCGTAGAAGAAGGCGCGCGCCGATCTGAGCGAGGCTTCTGCCTTTGCCACGGATATTCGCAGGTAAGCGCGATCAGTCATTTTCGGTGCTCCGGTAATGCCAGAACGGCCACCCGCCATCTGAGAGACTTCATCGAGCGCGGCACGAGCGACGCCGAGATTGACCACCGCCAGTACCTGCGCTGCATAAGCGATGGATGGATACTGGTAGAGCGGCTCATTGATAGTAGGCACACCACCACGGATAAAGGTCCATTCGTCAGAGACGATAACGTCTTTCACCCGCAGGTCATGGCTGCCTGTTCCGCGCAACCCGAGCACTTCCCAGTTTTCGACGATTTCCACATCCTCGGGCATGAGCACAGCCGTGCGCGGCTTGCCCCCGTCCCCAGCTCCAATACCGACACCAAGAATGTCGGCGCCCTTACAGCCGCTTGCGAACTTCCAAAGACCGTTCACTCGCCAGCCGCCCTCGACCTTCTCTGCGGGCTGGATTGGAAACAGGCCACCTGCAAATGCCACGTCCGGTCCGTTTGCGTAAAGGCGTACCAGTGTGTCGCGTGGAAGAGCCGCCAGATAGACCGCTGCAGAGCCAAAGCTCGCCACCCATCCGGCGGAACCGTCAGCCTCAGAGATGGCTTCGATCAGCCTGAGGAACTCCGAGGGCGAGAGAGAATCGCCGCCAAAGCAACGCGGCGTGGCAGCGCGAAAGACGCCCAGTTGCTTTAATTGCGCTATCATATCCCGAGGCACGTGCCGTTTCGCGTCAAACTCGTCCCGCCTGGCGCGGATTTCGGTCAGCACGCGGTCGAACTGATTCTGACTTTGCTTTTCAACAGCATTCAAGATTCTTTCCTCCCTTTTCCTATATCACCTAATCATTCATTGGTTTTCTTCCATGAAAAGAAGGGCGGCCGCCACCGGCCGGGTACCTTCTCTTCCATGAACTCTCGCTCAGGCTCTCGTCTAAACCAATGCCACATCACGCATCGCTTTTTACAAGAACGCCAGGGATAAACCTTGTCATCGCTGAAGGAGGAGTTTTGTCAACTCACAGGTGATATTGCGTTATTCTGACCATCAGATAGCGAGGGGATTTCATGGATAAACCAATCTGCCATGAGCTTCCCCCGAATCCATAGAGTTACTAGGAACGATCATTTCACCCAAATTTTACTTAAAGCTCGCATTACATTACCCCCGGTGACTTTCGCGATATCCGTGTCCGAATAGCCGCGAACAACCAACCACTTGACGATGTTAGGCATCGCCTCCATCGGATCCTCCAGCCCCAATACATAGCTGCTTTCATCAAACTCTTCCCCGCTATGTGATTGGCCAATGGATAATTGAGCGTCTACCGCATGCTGCAAGGCAACATGATCGCCGAAAAAGGTATCCGGCCCAAAGCCCACGTGATCGATGCCCACCAGATTTACGATGTATTCAAAATGCTCCATGACGGATTCAATGGAATGATCCGAACTACTTTTGGTCAATGTGGTATTCGGCGCTGCCAAAATACCAATCACTCCGCCCTTATTTGCGCAGGACTTCAGCACTTCATCCGGTTTCATCCGTGGGGTATTCCACAGCCCTCGTGCCCCAGCGTGGGTAATCAGGACAGGTTTTTCACTGGCTTCAATCGTATCGAGACTCGTCTGATCCCCACAGTGGGAAATATCAATTACCATTCCCAGCTGGTTCATGCGCTTGACTACGCGACGGCCGAAGTTGGTCAATCCTCCATCCCGCACTTCGGACAATCCGCTGCCTAACGTATTGGCTTCATTGTAGGTAATCCCCATACAGCGAATGCCGAATCCGTATAAAATATCCACCCGATCGATTTCGTTTTCCAGGGCGGTTGCCGCTTCCAGTGATGGGATGATTGCAATCCGGCCGGTTTCTTTTGCTCGGTATAGATCGAAAATATTCGAAGCAATCATGACGGTATCTTGCTGAACGATATCACAGTAGCGCATTCCAAGATTCCAGATGACATCATCCCACTTGAGTCCCATTCGAGAGCTGATATTCATGATCCCGTCCATGAAATTCTCGAAAACGGCATCCAATCCGGAACGCGACAGACCTTCGTAACCAAACGAGGTAAATCCATGCTTGCAATATTCCAACGTGTGCTCCGGATGAAGAGGCATAACGAAGCCGTGGTCCCTTAGTGAGATCATGATATTATCCTCAAAGATCCGTTCCACTTTCTTCTGTTGCCTTTCATTTAATGGAATCGAATAGTTTCCTAACCGTTCTGTCTGACTGGCCAGCGGAAACGCCTTATAATCTAATCCGGCAGCCAAGTAATGAAAGGAACGATATCCGTCATAGATTTTCCTTTTCAATGTTTCCCCCTTCTTCCGCTCTCCCCGTCTACGACGATGAACCTCTACTTTTTCACCAACGGAGCAAATTCTTTCGCCAGCGGAATTACCTCTTGCAAGGTTTTTCCTTTCGGTGCACTCTTTCCGCAGCTATACAATTTTTCCAAAGGGAACTCATCCAGCTTGGGTATTTCATTTTCATTATTCATAAACTCTTTTACTGTCTGCAGCATCATCCGACGCATCTGAATGATCGGCATGTCGCTGGTTCCCAGATGCTCAACGCTACGGTCCACAATCGGCCCCATCATTTCGGTAACCGCATGATCCTGGTTTGCAATCCCGCGAATGCCGGAAAAGTTTCCACCCTTCATCAGCGTGCGATCCTGCTCATAAAAGTTTTCTTTATTGCGCAGCTTGCGGAAGTTTTCATCCAGAATCAATCCTCGGCGGTCATGCTGGGCCTTCACATCGATCGGCCCCTTATGGGAAAATTGAACATCCCAGCTCCAAGTGCTGTGATCATCCCTTGGGACAAAAATATGGAACATCCCATCTTCCCCTTCCATTCGAGGAGGATACGTATAGAATGGGAAAATGTAGTGAATTTCAAGGAATACGTTATTGTCCCCTTCGCCTACTCCTTCGGCCAAGCACCGCTTGCCATAAATCGTGCTTTCCACTTCCTGGCGAACTGGCGGGTTTTTGCACAACGGATGGTCAGGGTCAATACCCAGGTCGCTGCTCAAAATCCCTTGTTTCAGAATCTGTTTCGATAAAGCCCTGTGTAAGAACGCCGCATGTACATAGTCCACATCATTTTCCATGACCTGCAGGTAGTTGCATTCCTGCCAAACTCTTTCCGATAGAAGATGCTCGTCGGGCAAGCCCATCCAGAAAAAATTTGGCAACGGAGGCATGGATTCTGATGGTCCCATATAAGTCCATAAGATGCCGTTCTTTTCTATCACCGGATAGGATTTGATCTTGATCCTTTTCTTAAAGTTGCTTTCCACCGGTTCTGACGGCAAATCGGTACATGTTCCGTTCACATCAAATTTCCATCCATGATAGATACAAGTCAATCCGCATCCGTCATTGATTCCAAGCGCCATAGACGTTCCCCGGTGCGGACACTTCTCATCGATTAGCCCTACCTTACCTTCAGAATCTCGAAACGCAACCAGATCTTCTCCTAATAAACGGAGGGTGACGGTATTGCCGTCAGCCACAAGCTCATCTGACTTCAGCGCCGGGATCCAGTATCTGCGAAACAAGTCTCCCATTGGCGTTCCGCTGTCTGTTCGTGTTAAAAGATGATTGTCTTCAACTTTAAGCATTGTTTTATCCCCTTTTATTCAGAAGATTCAAAAAACTTCTCATCCATATCGTACATTCATTGAATTAAGCTCAAGGCAGCCTGGCAGCACGCCATATCTTCATCTGCTGACCCTCCGCTAATGCCAATCCCGCCGATTATCTCATCGCCTATTTTAATGGGGAATCCACCCCCAAAGACTACCAAGCGCGGTGTATGGACAATGCCTTCTCGCAGAGCCGGTTCATTACGGATAAGCGGGTGCCACTCATGAGTCGGCAATCCGAAAGCGATGGCCGTATAAGCTTTGTTCTGAGCAATTTCAATGCTGAGAATCGGAGCCTGGTCCATCCGGCGAAAATGAACCAGATGGCCCCCCTCGTCAACGATCGCTACATTGATCTTAATGCCAAGCTGTTTTGCCTTTTTAACGGCAGCCTCTGCCATCTGATTGCCCATTTCCGACAATATTGTCTTCTTTTCGCGATAGATTTCCACTTTCTCTCCCCTCCGTTCCCCACCTGTTTTCTACTGAAAGCAAAGAACCAATCGGCATGTCATTTGAGCGTTATTTCAATGGTTATATTCTCCCTCGGATAGGTCTTGCAGGCTAAACTATAGTTTTCCTTTCTTTCCTCCTCGGTAAGGACAGCCATTGAACTCGTTCCTCGCTCAAATTTGCCTTCCGTGACCTGAATCTTGCACATTCCACAGCCGCCGCCCCGGCAACCCAGTGGGATCGACACCCCGTGACGGCGTGCTGCGGTCAATACATCTTCCGTACTGGAACACTTGAATATTTCACCAACAAGACGATTCACTTGTACTGTAAACATCGCTTCGTACCCCTATCCGTTGGTTACTTTTGTAAGTCTATTGCTGGCAACTATGTGAGCGCTTTCATAAAGGAATCAATTAACTCTCTGCGATGATAGAAAATTCCCTGGCCGATTCGGTCTTCTGTCCACGTAATGGTCGGAAAATCGGTATAGGTAAAATAACCACCGCAGAACGCTTCATTTCTATTTCCGGATGGATCGAAGAAGTAGACCGTTTGGCCTCTCGTAATCCCGTGTCTTGTAGGGGTTACCTCAATTTGCACTTCGTTGCGGGACAAAATATCCGCAGCCTTCAGTACTTCATAGAAATTATCTACATGGAAAGCGGCGTGATGCAATTTTTTATCCGGGCCTTTGACAAACGCAATGTCATGCGCTTTATTTCCGGTAAACAAGAAGCTGCCCAGCATCATTTCTCCGTCTACCGTCATGACCTTTTCACTTTGTTTGAAGCCGAGCACTTCCATAAAGAAGCGAGTGGCCGTTTCCAAATCTTCCCCTGTCAAAAGACAATGATCGAGGGCATGCGGTGCAATTCCGCGAGTATCCGTTGGCCAAGGATGTGGATTCAGGGAGCCAACCTTCTTGCCCAGCACTTCAATATCGTGATAAAGCTCCACCTGATGCCCTGTTGGAGTTTCGATACGGATCGCCTGACCTTCAGCCAACCGAGTACCATTTGGCACACGTCGGACCGTACAGCCAAACTGTTCTACCTTTTTTTCATAATGGGCCAGGTCATCCAGCTTTTCTACTTTAAAAGCCATGTGGTCCAATCCTGCAGAATCTGCCTGCTGCAAAACAACGCTATGGTGGTCATACTCATCCCATGCCTTCATATAAATTCTGCCTTCTGATCTTCCCGTTTCTTCCAAACCAATCACATTCGTGTAGTAGTCAACTGACTTTTCAAGATCCATCACTTTTAACTCGACACGCCCTAAACGCATAATCCCCATGAAACTGCCCCCTTTGTGATTTAGTTTGATTCACTTCCTTTTGTCATTGTTATTATAAGCACAAAAATTCAGACAATATATTACCGAACCAGTTTGATTTACGATCGATTCCTGTATGATTCTGTTGTTTCTCACGGGAGACTCACGAAAGTGCATGGACATAGAAATGGCTGCCGAGATTTCCCCGACAGCCTGAGGTCTACCCAAAAGCAGAGTATTTTATTGACTGTGCTACATCAAAGCAGCTCGAGCATCGTGGCCATTCCCTGTCCACTGCCTACACAAAGGGTGGCGATTCCGTAGCGTTCGCCTCGTCTTCTCATTTCATAAAGCAGAGTGACGAGAATACGTGCACCAGTCGCGCCAAGTGGATGTCCCAATGCGATGGCTCCTCCGTTAACATTCACTCTGTCCAAATCCAGTGACAGATCGCGCCCGAGGTTCTTCGTCCAGGACCCTCGCAATTTCTAAAGCAGTAGGATTGATTTCTATAATGGAGTGAAGCACCGAATCATACTTGCAGATTCTTTCCAAATAGACCTGTACGAGATCTTCAGAGCGGAAGCTTCCCGCTTCCATTGCCGCCTGCATATTGGATATATCCGCTTCGATGATCCAATTTTCCAGTTTCGTCTCCAATAGTTTACACCCGCTCTCCTACTTCTGCCCCTTATACCCATACACCGAATAATCCGCCCGTACTTTTCTGATCGCCAACCAGACAGGTAATCCTCTGGCGACCCAGCGCAAGGCTGACATGATGTTTTGCTCATTCTCGAACTGCTCGACGATCACAACCGTCGTTTCATTAATATAAGATTGAAGCTCATCCCAGCCCATTGCCGAATAACGGTCTGTCCCATAAGTTCTTAGCTCCAAGAAATCTTGCCGCTTCGGGTCTTTGAGTTGGATGAGACGACGTATGGCTTGTGCACATTCTGGATGAATAGTCTGACTGCTCGGCAAAATGGTAAATCCCCTTCCTCGTGCTCGATTCTCTCCCATATGTTCGACATGACCACCCTGTGTTCCCTTCTATTGTCTGCTCTGTTGTCTTCCATTTAGCTAAATCAGCTCCGACATCAGCTTTGTCATCAGGGCTGTCGACAGCATGGCGGGCTTGCCAAACAGGCTACTGACAAGCTGTCGTGCCTCTTCCGAATATCCCATGCAATCGAGAAGCAGCAGATCGACCTGACCCTTCAATGGTTCCATTGCCTTCTGATACGCCTCTAGGTCTAGATAGAACGGCGAACACTGGTGCACAAAATAGCAAAATATTCTGAATGCCAGAGGCCTCCATGTCGCTGATCTTTTCCTGCAAAATCGGTTGGATGCTTTCCCGGGACATCACGACTGCTTCCGCATTGGGCAATCGGGAGGTTAGCACATATTCCCCTGGTCCAGGACCCCTACCCGAATCAGTTCAGCGAACGATAGAGAAATGTTGATTAAGAAAAAAACAGGGAGACGCATCATCTCCCTGCTTCTTTTCGCTTGACGTGCACGTTTTACATGACTGGCTCGTTGCCCATGGTTTGAAAAATTTTCATGGAGCCATAGCGTGTAACGATGTGCTCAAACTCAGCCTCGTCGTAAAAACGCGTAATGCCTTTTGTAAATTCTTTTGCAACCTCTACCGCAAATTTGACGGCGAGGGCAATATCTGTTTCATGACTCGCTCCGGTTCCGCAGCCTGGAACGGCACTCTGGGCGGTGATGGCAACTCCTACGACTGGGGCATCCGTCGCGACAGATGGCTGAAGGATGCTATTGACGTGGAACAGGTCGTTTCCATACGGCGTGATGTCCTGCATCGTGATCGGGAAGGTGACTGGCAGTTGTCCGGTGGTCATCTCCATAATCCGCAGTAGATCCTCACTTATGCGCAAAATGTATCCTTCCTTGACCGTTGGCGAGATCGCGATCCCTTTATGATTGACGATTCGATTCCCTTTGGTCGTATCAATAGAGAGGATCGCTTCCATCTCAGGAATAATCTCATACTTGTTCATGGTCAAAATGTCGACAGGCGAGCCCATGAAATCAACCGGTTCATGCGGCACTGTCGGCGCATGCGGGCAAATGTGCGTACTGATTATGACATCACCAGTCAGCATATCACCGTTTTTTTGCATTTGTGCAAGCTTCAAGGCAGAGGCCACAGCAGCAATCGCACCATCTGCATCAGACACCAGTCCAATACGACTAGGGCGTGCGCCAATTCCGCCGAGGCGACCAATGATCCCAAAGGTAGGAGCTGTGCCTCCAGCAGACTTGCCGTTTTTCCCTGGCACCAGAATTTTCACGAAATCCGTGCTACCTTCTTCTCCAGAGACTGTTTGCGTAGTTACAGTTACGCCTGGAAATGCAGAGAATAACTGCTTGATGGTTTCTCCATTTACATAGGCACTGTCCATGATTTCAAAAACAGTCATTGTTTGTTTTAACGCCATGCTGATTCCTCCTTGATTCGAACGATGATGCATATATTCTCGTGGTGTGCAGATCGTTCTTAGCCAAAGATGTAGGAAAGAATTTGTTTGTTGACCGCATCCTCTACCGCTGCGAGCAGCTCTTTATTGCGCATGGTCGAGCTGAGAATCAGCTTTTCTTTTGGCACGTGAATGACCGCCAGCTTCTGTCCTTTTTCAATTTCCGCCGAGACGATCGGTTTGGCCGTTTGGGCATCGAGCGTCATGATGAGGTCTGGGAAGGTGCCCAATCGCTCTCCATTTTGTTCAAGCGTCATGTACTCGTTCCAGAATGTCATTTCGTGACCACTGATGACGACTCTCCCTACATCAAATCCACCCGCTGTGGTCAATTCGAATTCATCTACCAGACCAGAAGTAACGACACGGCCACCCAGTTTCTTGCATACAGCCTCGATCGCCGACTCTCCTTTGGAACCAAGCAGGGCTTCCCCTACCTCGATCGCCTGGAGAATGGCACCCGGAGCTCCGTTTTCACGCGCATAGGATACGGTGATCGGATTGCGTGCAACGACAACCAAGCCTCCTGTTTCTACAGATACTTTGCGAACCAGTCCAGCCGCTTGCTGCAATTGTCCACTGACGCAAACCTCATGATACAGCTCATCCTTACCGCCAACAGCAGCCTGGTGCGAAATGTAGCCTTCTACCTGATGCAGGTTCATCGCTCCCATCGAACCGGTAGGATGGGCACGACCATTACATGGCAAGTCAATGACAGGCAATCCTGTTACTGCTGCTTGAAACCAGCCGTTTACTGTTGTTCCTGCCCCATTCTCATTGGTGATGATCCCTTTGATTGGCTGTTGAATCGTTCTTTCCAGAAGCTGCAGCGCACGTACATAGTGCATAGGCTTTACGTATTGATTCTCTGCAGCCGGTGCCCCAACCAAAGCTACCGTTGCCAGCAGGTCCTCATCATTCATTTCATCTACCGTATACAATTGTGGCGATCCCACTTCGAGTGCCAGACGTCCGGTTTCCATCCCATCTTCAATCCAGCCTCCACCGCCGCCACCGAGTACCGCTCCACCGTAAACCGCTGCTTCCATCATGGATATGGTGATTTTGATTTTTGCCATTTCGCTTCTCCTCCGTTTGTAGTTTATTTTTTCGCGAATTTAAACAAGGAGTTACAGAAACTGTAGATCGCGTCACCCGCGATAAATCCTGCGGCGAGAATGCTCAGCGTACTCTCAGCCTGCTTGCCTTTTACTTTCAGGGTGATACTGCGAATCAGAATACCAGCCAATACAGCGAATCCGGCATATGGATTCAGGATCAAAAGTCCAGTAGCGAACATGACACCCATTTGTTTATTTGCTCCACCAATCAATTGCAAAATCGCCCCTGGAATCGCCCACAGCAATAATTGCTTAGCAATTGCCGGAGAGGTTCCTGCTTCGATCGTGCTGGCGTACACAGCATCAACTGGCGGAATCAGACCTTCGGAAAAGAAGCTTTGATACGAAAAGGCGACAGTAATGAGTGCTACACCAAAAGCGATCAAGCCAGCGATGTATTGTTGCTTGCGTCCTTCGAGCTCCATCGCCATATCAGCACCATTGCCGCGCAAAATGAAGCCCGTTTTCAAATCGTAGCCCATATCGGCAAAAGCAGGTCCAGTCGCAGCACTAAAACCGACCAAAAGAGCGAGTGCCACAGGCGGGAAACCAATCATCATCCCAATAATCAACGTGATCAAAGCAATCGCAAAAGCGGGGAACCATCCGGAGTGCATGGCGGCGATCCCTACAATCAGCTCATGGACATAAGCAGCGAACGCAGCAAAGAGCAAAAAGCCAATCAGCATGCCAAAAGACATGTGTGTAATGAGTCCACCTGCGATCGCAACAATAAGTGCCACAACGAGATAAGCAAGAAAGCCGAAGCCCAGGACGCGCGATGTTGTTTTTTCACTTTGCGTATAGGAGACATCCTCCAATGCACCAGCCGAAGTGATAGCTGCTGCAGCCGGTTTCTTCTTTTTGAGAATAACGAATGCCACTTGAAACAAAGCGACGATCCCCGCACCGATCATAAAGCCGTGCGGAATGTACAAGGCGTTCAAGTCAACCTGGAAAAGCGGAATCGAATATTGACGAAGCAAAAGGCCAAATCCAAACATGGCCAGCGCCCAAATATTCCCGATAAACGCAACCCCAAATGCTGACATTGAAATTCCCAAGTAGGAACCGAGCAAACCGATAGCCGTACCTACTCCCAACAGGAGCCCACGCTTTCCGCCTTTGTCTCCTGCGATAATCGCCTCTGCAGTCGCGACACCTGGTGCCCACGTGCCAGTCGCTGGAAACACTTTGGAGTCAAACAGCTTGTACAGCAGCGCTGTATCTACAAACATCGCAAGTCCCGCACCAATCAGCATCGGAACGATGAGCTCAGGCTTGCCCATCGCAAACGGAATCCCGATCGGTATCAGCAAGCTGTTCGCTGCCCCAAAGGTGGCGGATGAAATCGATGTTTGTACGAGATTTTGACGATGAACGGAGCGGTACTTGGAGAAGATCTCCATCGGAATCCGCGCGATCAGCATTGCCGCAATCGCTCCGATAATCGAAGTACTCGGCGTAACCCCCAGTGACGTAATCAACTGCATCCCGATAATTGCTCCGAATACGGACAAAGCAATATTCAGGATCAGCGTAGTAGGCTCAAAAGCGGAGGGATGTTTTCCTCTTGGGGACTTTTCTTTGGCCATAATAGCGCCTCCTTTGTTAATAAATTCAATGAAAAATCGTAATGATCGCATGCCTTTCCTTAGCCAACTAAAGTTAGTGGTATTATTGCTACGTCAGGCAAAAGGAATGCGCTCGCTACCTGAAAGCGCCTTCATGATTGCAAAAAAAATCGCTGCTTTTCTCTCCCCCTGATCATCACGTTTCTTTCCTGCTTAAAACTGTCTTCCCTAAATTCTTTTTACTTTCTGATAGTACAAAAAAAAGCCGCTTCCCCCTATGGAAAGCGACCCAAAACTTCGCACCCCTTTTTGGGCACGATCACAAACGGTATGATTTCATTGAATCGGTTGAATGTCGACTCCCTCTGTTTTCCAGACACGCATCGCTACATCCAGACGAAAACGTACTTCGGGATCATTTACATCCGTCTGAAGAATTTCCCCGATCCGCTCCAAACGATACAAGACAGAATTGCGATGGATAAACAATTCTTCTGCTACCCGTTTGGTATTGCCACCTGATTTGAGAAATGCCCCCAAGGTAGCTACCAGTTCAGTGCCATATTCCTTGTCATAAGCGACAATCGGCTCTATCAACATAGACGTAAGCATCTTCAACACCGGATGCCCGGCTGCGTCTAAAAGCAAATCCTCTACCAGCACTTCGTAAAAATGCACGATTCTTTGTTTGGGCAAAGTGTGCTGCCCGATGGAAATGGCCTTGTGGGCTTCCAGACTGCTAGCCGGAACCTCTGCCAAAAGCTGGCGCACGCCACCAATTCCAACAGTGAGCTGCAAATCAGAAGGAAACCCCTCGCCCAGCGGCAACAGCTCCTTAGCCAATGCTTCAGCATCTTCTCTTTGCTTTTCCACTTCTCCATGGATCGACGAGCATAAGACAATCAGAGAATCATTGATAACGACACCCTTCCGATTATTTGCCCCCGGCTTGTTCACCTTTTGCAATAATTGATTGTAGAGATGAGCAAGCTGTTCATCCGGTGGCAGCTTGTCCACTTCAGTCATATTGGTTACACGGACGACCATCACATAGTGAAAAGGCCGAAGAGAGAGCCCCAACTGCTTTGCCCGATAACGCAGCAAGTCTTCTTGGTGCGAGGACCCCGAAAACAGCTCTACCAAAAACGACTCTTGCTCGCGTTCACGCTGCAACTGCTGGGACTGTCGAATCGTAAATTCAATCGCCAAAACAGTCACAGCATGATCGAGGCACATCTGTTCAAAACGGTCTTGTTCCCTCAGTTCTCTCGTAATAGCCAGGTAACCCATGATTCTGCTGCCTACCTGAATCGCTCGCTTTTCTCGGATCACTGCCTTACCAAAGTGAGAAGTGCTGCTTTCTACTTCCCCATTCTCTTTCAATACAGCAGCCTCGCAGGAGAGCAGATGACCGATAAGGACAACCAGCTCTGTCGTCCGCCGATTCAAGACCAGATTCGTAAACTGCTGGTTCACTTCTCGAACCTCGCGCAGCATAAACGCCTGCCGATTCAGTATCTGGTCGATGACCGCATGTGTCATATCAATAAAGGAGTTTTCCAGCGGGATATCAAATAAGGGAATGCCGTACAGATTGCTTTTGTACAAGGCCTCTGGGGGCACTTCCTGTATGAACCTTCTCGTCTTGATCCCTATCGCTGAGCTGCCGACCTGATGCATTTCATCCAGAAGACGGCAAAGAAGCGCAGGTTCATCGCGAAACGAGTAGCCTGTAGTAATAATCAATTCGCTCGGTCTGAGAAACCCCGTCAGGTCAGGCATTTCCATGGAACTGATATAGTAAATCTCCTTGGAAATGCCTTCGTCACCAGCCATTACTTTTGCTCCATGAAACACTGGTAGTTGCAGCAGCCGCTCCACCGTAAAAGGAGTGATTTGCATGTACTTCACCTCGTCACTCTTACTATTTCCTTGATGCTACCATTAGAAAACTTGGATTTGTCAAGCCTATTGGCGCAGGCAGTGGCCGTAGTTGCACTTACACCATCATCCTTAAAATTTTATACTCCGATAGTACAAAACAAAAAAGGCCATCTTCCCTTTGAGAGGAATACGACCTTTTGTGCTTTTGTTGGTGCAGTTTTTCTGCTTTCGTCTTCGTTCTCCGCGATCTCATGTCTGCAAAGGCAAAGATACTCCTGTTTTGATCCGGGTTTCGCTTTCCTTCCCTCTCGAGCTTTTCCCGCTCTTTGCGAGCGCTGCTTTTTGCCATATGACTCACTCCTTTTTGACGAGCATTCAAACGAGGTGACTATGAACGCTGTTCTTGCTGTTATCATAGTACGCTTCGCGCATGGATGCAACCAAAATAGAGAGATATCCAGGAGCACTTGTCCATTCCTTTAGAATGTCAGTGAATAAAATGGTAGGGAACGGGAGGTGGTCATACACAGTGAAAAAAATCACAGCATCACGCATCGAAAATCAAGTTTATTCTAACCGGGTTCTGCGGTCTGAGTTCGATAAAAACTGGCGTACCTTCTTGTCCAGAAGCGGGTATGTCGTCTATATCGCAACAGCCAATCGGGCAAAAGCAATCGTCCTGTTATCGAATGGATCAAGAAAATTGCTCATCTTTAACAGAGGCGGGAGAATATTGGTCGGCGGCGGGGGAACGAGTGCTCTCCTCAGCTTCGCTCATGTATTTCTGTTGGTACGCGAGGATAATGGAGCAAAATCCCTTTGCCGAAATCGCCATGGCTCGCTCGTCAAAATCGAATCTGGCATTGTGATGCGGGTAAATGTCGGACGGATTCTGCATCTGCGCACCTGTAAAAAAGAAGCTGCCTGGCACCTTTTGCGTGTAGTAAGAAAAATCTTCACCTGGCATTACCGGAGGAGTCTCCACCACTTCCTGCACACCGTCGACATTGGCCAGTGCCTGCTGCGCAATCCTGGTTTCTTCTGGGTGATTGTACAGGGCATCATAGCCTCTTTCGTAATGAACCTTTGCTACTGCGTCGTTCGCTTCCGCTACCGTGGTGGCTATTTTAATCAAGGTCTGCTCCGCCATATCTCGGACTTGTGGATCATAGGAGCGCACCGTCCCCGTCAGCTCTGCTGATTCAGGGATCACATTAAACGCATCGCCCGCATGAAACGCCCCAATCGAAACAACCAGTTGTTTCAGTGGATCAACTCTTCTGCTCGCAATCGTTTGCAGGTTTAATGCAATCTGGGAACCAATGATGATGGGGTCGACGGTTTCGTGAGGAATGGCTCCATGGCCCCCTTTACCCGTCACTTTGATCGTAAACTTGTCAGCAGCAGCCTGGATATAACCTTCGCGATAATAAACATTGCCAAATGGCATTGTGCTCTGCAAATGGCATCCATAAATGACGTCTACTCCGTCCAGGCAGCCGTCCTCAATCATCGGTCTTGCTCCTCCTGGGGCTAGTTCCTCTGCAAATTGATGGATGAAGACGATAGTACCTGGGAGCTGGTCCCGATATTTCGCAAGAGCCTTTGCTGTTCCGAGCAATGCGGCAGTATGCCCGTCGTGACCACACGCATGCATCACTCCTGGAACGGTTGAGCGGTATTCCACTTCTTTTTCATCGTGTATGGGAAGTGCGTCAAAATCCGCTCGCAATGCAATTGTTTTTCCTGGCTTCCCGCCTTTTAATGTACCGACGACTCCTCGTCCCCCTACATTCCTTCTGACTTCCAGACCAAGCCCCTCCAAAAAGTCTGCGATCATCGCGGGTGTCCGTACCTCCTCGAAAGATAATTCCGGATGACGGTGCAAATCTCTGCGGATGGTAATCATTTCTGTCTCCAATGCTTCTACTTGTGCATGCAGTTCTTTCAAGAGTTGTTTCATCCTCGTTCTTCCCTTCGTGATTAGAGTCGAATAAAAGCGCCTGGTCCCAGTGGTAGGCCTAAATAATACCAGACGACAAACAAAATGATCCAGAATATTGCAAATGCGATCGAGTAAGGCAGCAATACGGAAATGAGCGTCCCCATTCCAATCGACTTGTCGTATTTTTTGGCAAATGTGAGGACGATCGCAAAATAGGCAAGCATCGGTGTGATCGGATTCGTAATTGAGTCTGCAATTCTGTAAGCTGCCTGAGTCAATGCGGGACTATATCCGAGCAACATAAACATCGGTACAAAAACGGGGGCGAGCAATGCCCACTTGGCTGAAGCACTCGCAATCAAGAGGTTGATGATCGCTGCCATTAAGATGAAGCCATGCAGCATGGGCAAGCCTTCAAAGCCAATGGATCGTAAAAACTCTGCGCCCTTGATTGCAATAATCGGTCCTAGGTTGCTCTTGCTGAAAAAGGCAATCATTTGGGCTGCAATAAAGGCAAGGACGATATACCCGCCCATTCCCGCCATCGCTTTTCCTAGGTGATCAGCAACATCCTTGTCCGTTTTTATCACTCTCGCACCAATTCCGTAAGCCAGCGCCGGAATGAAAAAGCCAAACAACATAATCGGTACAATCGCACTCATAAAAGGCGAAACGATTAAGGATCCATTCTCCTGATTTCGTAAAATCGCATTTTCAGGCAGAGTCATTACACAAATAATGGCTGCATAAGCGATGAGGGAGACGGTTGCCCACTTCAAGCCTCGTTTTTCCTCATTGCTAACTTTCTCTACCACTTCTGCAGGACCTGTATAAAGTCCTAATCTCGGCTCGACGATTTTCGTCGTGACAAACATGGCAACCGGTATAATGACAAAGGTGGAAACGACCATAAAGTAATAATTCATCGCGGGATTGGCTACGTAATTCGGATCAATGATATTTGCCCCAGCCTGCGTAAAGCCTGCCAATAACGGATCGAGCATGCTGATGATCAGATTCGCGGAAAAGGCTCCGCTCACTGTCGCATATGCTGCTGCCATACCTGCAATCGGGTGTCGGCCAATCGCAGCAAAAATCATGGCGGCAATCGGTGGCAGAACGACTTGCGCAGCGTCCGCAGCGGCGTTGCCCATCACCGCAATAAAGAGAATCGTCGGTAAAATAATTTTAACTGGCGCATTCAGAATCGTTGTACGCATGAAGGTGCTGACCAAGCCAGTGGATTCAGCCAATCCCACACCCAGCATGACGACAAGCACGAGACCTAATGGCGGAAAACCGGTGAAATTTCCGACAAGCGATGTAAGTACAGTCCGAATTCCCTCTCCATTGAGCAAATTCACTACCTGGATCGTTTCCTTTGTCGCCGGATTCACTACTGTAGTGCCGAGTAAAGAAAAAATACTAGACGCTACTAAAATCATAAGTGTAAAAATAGCAAACAGGGTAACCGGATCCGGCAGTTTATTCCCTGCCTTTTCAACCTGATCGAGAAACTTTTGAAAAAAAGACTGCTTTTTCTCATGCCCGATTTCTGCGACGTTTTCCGCCAATTGACTCATCTACATCCCTCCAATCTTTTGATTAATTAAACTATCACATTTTTCCATATTTTTATCAACGATTACAATTCAAATATTCTGATAATATCTCTTCCTTCCTAACATTCCCGCTTCCTTTTCCCTAAACGGATGAAATTCTCATCTCGCTCACGCAGCTTCTCCTCAACGGACGTGTTCTCATAGGAGTAAATACCCGCTCCTGTTTTTGTACCTAGCTTGCCTTTTTCCACCAATTCGGCAATCAATGCCGGGGCGCTCTTTGAATGATCCAGCACTGGAGCCAAATTGTCCATGACGCACTTCCACGTATCGAGGCCACCGAAGTCAGCCGTCTCGATTGGCCCCACAAACGCCCACCGAAACCCGATGCCATTCTTCATCACAGTATCAATTTCCTCTGCATCGGCTACACCGTCGCTAAGTAAGGAAAAGGCTTCCCTCATCAAAGCTGCCTGCAGGCGATTGGCGATAAAGCCGGGAACATCCTTTTTCAGCAAGACCGGAGATTTACCAACCATAAGCATCAGTTCTCGCGTCGCTTCAACCACTTCTTCGGAAGTTGTTTCATGCCGGACAATTTCGACCAGCGGCACAAGCTGAGCCGGGTTGAAAAAGTGCGTAATAATAAACCGGTGTGGCGCTTTTGCCACTTCGACCAAGCGTGCGATAGAAAAGGTTGAAGTATTCGAGGCGATAATGGCATCAGGTCTCGCGAACTCCTCTAGCTGCCTGAACAACTCCCACTTTAGCTCGATCACCTCAGGTACGGCTTCTGTAATCACCTCCGCCTTCGCCACAGCCTGCTGTAGATCGGTCGTCAAAACAATTCGTTCCAATGCATCGTGTTTTGCCTGCTCCGTGATCACTTTTTCTTGCACAAGAAGTGACAAGCTTTGCTCCACACTCTTTTTGGCCCGGAGCAAGAACTCTTCCTGCAAATCATAAAGAGAAACTGCAAAACCAGCCAGTGCATACACCTGAGCAATTCCATGCCCCATAACACCCGACCCGATGACGGCTACTTGTCTAGCCATGTCGCGCTCCTCCTATAGGATGACATTCATTGATGAACAAAGCTTCCATTTGCGAGCTGGCAGTTCCTGCTTTTCGCCATGGAAAAAGTAGAAAAAAAGGCCGTTATCCCTGCAACAGGATAACGACCTTTTCAACCTAATCCGTAGGATAATCACTCATGATGTCCAATTTGACTTCTTCGATATGCATCTCCATCGTTCGTTTCGCTTCGTCGATCTTTTTGTCTCTCATAGCTGCTACTATTTTTTTGTGCATTTCGATCGCCCGATACGGTCTGTCCAAGTTTTTGGTCATGATAATCCCGAACCATTTGACCTGTACCTCGAGGGAATCCATAATCGCAATCAGTCGGGTGTTATCCGAATAGCTGATCAGCGTGCGATGAAAATTACGGTCAGAAGCAAAGAATACATCCGGATTGCCCTTCTTCAACTGTTCTTCCGCCAGCTCCGCCTCTTCCAGCAGCGCGAGGTAGCACTCATCAGGAATGTAGGGAGCGGCCAATTCAACGGCCATGGATTCCAATGGCTTACGGACGTTATAGAGGTCTTCGATCGCTTTTTTATTGGGCGTACTGACAAACGTACCGGACCGCGGCCTTACTTCTATCAAATTATCCATCTGCAGTCTATTCAAAGCATCTCGCACAGGGGTACGGCTAACACCCAACTCGGCCATCAATTCATCGTAGTCAATACGTGAACCTGGCTTCAAGTCGTTATGGACGATTTTGTCACGCAAATAAAGATAGACTCTCTCATGCAGATTCAGATTGTCAAACATCCCTGTTTTGCCCACTACTATCCATCCTTCAACCATATTTCTTCATTTATTGTAACAGATCGACATGACCACTCCTATTCCCATCCTAACACGTCTCTACATTTGAAGAATTCATTTGGAGAAGAAAGAATGTTTCACTCTAAATGTTTTGTCTGGAGGCGCGCTTTTTGTTCAAAAACGATTTAATAATCGGTGTGAACAATGTAAGCAGCGATACAACCAATAAGAGACATGTGATCGGGCGTGTGAAAAAGATGTCGTAGCTTCCGTCGGATAATGCAAGTGATCTTCTGAATTGGCTTTCCGCCATCGGGCCCAGAATCAATGCCAAAACAATCGGTGATGCAGGAAAGTCTTTCTTTTGCATGAAATATCCGATGATTCCTGAGACTAACATGACTCCCACATCAAAAAAGCTGTTATTGATCGCATAGGAGCCGACGATGCACAGTACGAGAATCATAGGTGTCAAAATAGATTTGGGAATTTCCACCACCTTAGCAAAATAACGGGCTGCCAACAACCCAAGAACAAGCATCACGATATAGCAAAAGAGCATTCCGACAAACAGTGTATACACCAGGTCTCCATTGTTTGTAAAGAGCATAGGTCCAGGCTGGAGTCCCTGCACCATCAAGGCACCCAGCATAACGGCCGTTACTGCATCCCCTGGGATACCCAGCGTCAGTAGGGGGATAAAGGCTCCACCCGTACAAGCATTCGCACCCGATTCACAAGCAGCAACTGCTTCTAATTTCCCTTTTCCGAACTCTTCTTTTTCTTTGCTGAATCGCTTTGCTTCATTATATGAAACGAAAGCGGCAATATCTCCGCCTGCGCCTGGAATGATTCCGATGAGGATACCCAAGCCTGAGGAACGCAGTATGGTCGGCAGCATCTTCTTAAAATTCAACCAGGTTGGGAGAATACGTTCTATCGTAGCCTTCACTTTTTCGCTTGTCGCAGCTTCCTCCAACGTCTTAAAAGCCTCCGCTGCGGCAAACAACCCGATCATGACTGGAATATAAGGAATGCCATTCATCAGTTCTTCTATTCCGCCGGTATACCGTGGCAATCCTACGATTGGGTCCAGGCCGATCGTCGCAACCAAGAGCCCTGCCGTACCCGCAATGAGTCCTTTCAAGAGGGATTCGCCGGAGATGCTGGCAATAATGCTTAGCCCAAATACCGCCAGCGCAAACGTCTCGGGGGCGCTAAACTCAAGCGCCAGATTTGCCAGCACTGGTGACAGAAACATCAGAACAAGGACACTGAGGATACCGCCAATCGTCGAAGAAAGTGTAGCTGCGCCTAATGCTTGGCCAGCCATTCCTTTTTGCGTCAAGGCGTAGCCGTCGATGGCTGTAGCTGCGGCTGCAGGCGTACCGGGCGTACGCAACAGAATAGCCGTAATCGAACCGCCGTACACACCTCCGAAATAGACGCCGGAGAGCAGCAGTAAACCGGAGACGGGGTCCATGCCAAACGTGACAGGAAGCAGAAGCGCGACCCCCATCGTAGCTGTCAGACCGGGTAGCGCTCCTACGATGATCCCGATCGCAACACCCAATACCGAAAGTAGAAGGACCATCGGCTGCGAGAATATTTGCGTTACCCCTTGCAAAAAAAAGTCAGTCATGCTGTTCACCTCTCATCATTTGGAATCAAGAAAATAATAAGCCGGTGGGTAAAATGACATTAAGTAATAGAGCGAAAATAGCGTAGACCCCGAATGTCACTAAAGCCGCAGGAATAATCGCCGTCCACTTTCTTTGACCATCCATCATCCATTTCATAGCCACAAAAAACAACGGAGAGGCAACATAAAAGCCGACCAAGTATATGAGGATAAAATACACAATCGTCAAGAGTAGACCGATCAACGCCTTCATCCAGTTAATGGAGGCAACTTCCTGCGAGGCTTTAGCCCCCAGCATTTCTCTTCTTTCCTTGGCGATTAAGAGAATCGAGAGGAAAATCAGTAAACAGGACAGGAATGTTGGATAAAAGGCAGGTCCGACAGCCTCTGCCCCGGCAGAAGGAAACTGCTTGGCGTAATAAATAGCCAGCACTCCCACAACAATCAGAAAAACGCTTGCATATGTAGTTGCGTAACGGTTCATTTTCATCCCCCTGCAGCCAACATCATTCAAACAACGCGGAGAAGGCATCTCCGCGTCGCGCATTTTTTACTTCTTCAATCCCAGCTTATCGATCAGTTCTTTGAACATAGCTGAATCGCTTGTCATTTTCTCTTGGAAAGCTACATCATCAAGATACGTTTTTCCCAGATTCATCTTGTCCAAAACATCTTGGAAATTCTGTTCTTTTACCGTTTTCCCCGCTGCGTCCTTGAGAACGGTTACAATTTCTTGTGGAGTATCTTTTGGTACACCGAGTCCGCGCCATGTAGATACTGACAAATCAATACCCTTTTCTTTTAATGTAGGAATATCTTTCAATTTTTCAAGACGCTCGTCTGACATAACCGCCAGCATTTTTAAGTTTTCAGATGCGAGGTGAGCAGAAACCTCAGCAGGACTTACCATAACTGCTTCAACGTGTCCCCCAAGCAGAGCCGTCACCGCAGGAGCTGCTCCCTCGTATGGGATGTGGCGGAATTTTGCTCCGGTTTTATCTTCAAAAGCTGCCGCCGCCAAATGCCAGATGCCACCTGTTCCTGAGTTTGCTACACGCACTTTGTCTGGATTGGCTTTTGCGAACTCTGTAAATTCTTCGACCGTATTCCATGGCGCATCAGCCTTAACGGTGATGGCTGCAGGGTCTTGGTTGATCATCGCGATTGGTTTAAAGTCTTCCGGCTTGAAAGTAGCCAAGCCAATGTTTGGCAAAATGGTCACATCTGCTGTAAGCAAAGTAACTTTATATCCATCTGCTTTTGCTTTTGCCCCTTCTGCCATACCGATCGTTCCGCCGCCACCTGTTTTGTTAACGACACCGAAAGGCTTAGCGAAGTGAGTTTTTGCAGAGTCTGCAAATGCACGAGCAACTTTAGTGGTTGCATCACTGCCGCCTCCACCACATCCGGCCAGTGCAGCCAGAAGTGTGATGGAAACGAGTCCAGTGAATAATCGATTTTTTTTCATATGAGCCCCCGCTTTCCTCGTCTTTATCTCTATTTTAAATGAAACTAAAATTGCAAGTCTTTCATCGGGATATTGTGCTTCTCACAGTACTCTTTGTAAAGCTTTAGCTTGGTAAAGACATCGTCTTGATACGTGATCTGATCATTATCATCCAGATACTGAATGACACCTTCCAAAATGAACAGCGTAATCATGTCTTCCTCCCCGTCGACTACGAGGGTATGGATGTCTCCTGGCGGCTCGTAAACGAATGTACCTGGTTTGGCTACCCACTCTCTTTCCAGATAGCGCCACTCGCCTTGCAGGGTGAAAGCCATTACTTGTCCGCCTGAGTGGCGATGACGGTTAACAGCTCCGCCTGGCTTCACTTTCAAGAGATTAATCCAACGGCCAGTCGACAGATCAAAGCGGACTGGCTTGAACCATACACGGTCTGATTGCGGTACCCAAGGGATATCGGTGCTGTCGATGGCTTGGTCAGGCAGTTGCATCATTTCAGTAAATTCATTCAACGTCATTGTCATTGTAATTTCCTCGCTTTATTCGTGATTTATTTTAAGCAGTTGGTGTTGCAGGTGGATACAGCATCGGATCTCCGGCCAAAAGTCCCCCGTCAATCGGAAGAACGACTCCCGTCACGAAGCTGGCTTCCGACGAGGTGAGAAAGTCAATCACAGCTGCCACTTCTTCTGGCTTTCCGTATCTGCCCTGCGGTGTACGAGACAGGATACGCTCGCGGAACTTCGGATTCTGAGTGGCACCGGATGATAACGGTGTTTCGATATAGCCCGGACTTACCGCATTTACACGGATACCGTACTTTGCCCAAGATACAGCTAGTGACTTTGTCACCTGCACGATTCCGCCTTTAGAGGCTGCATAGGAAAGCAGGTTTTCACTGCCATAGTGGGCAAGCATGGAGCTGAAGTTTACGATCGCGCCTTCGCCGGCCTGTTCCATATATGGCTGAACAGCCTGGCACATGAAAACGCTGCCATGTAAGTTTACTTGGAGGACCGCCATCAATTCCGTGTCCTTCACCTCAGTGGCTGGAGTACGTCTGATTATTCCTGCGGCATTCACCAGAATGTGGATGCTCCCCATGGCTTCAGCCGCTCTTTTCGCCATGTCTCGTGCTTGCTCTTGGTCCGTCACATTGCCCGTGATAAAGTGGGCTTCTGCCCCTTGCTCTCTAAGCTGATGTACGATCTGACTTCCCTTCTCTTCGGCAACATCGACGATGGTAACTGCATACCCTTTTTCGATGAAGCGGTTTACCACTGCCAGCCCGAGGCCGGAAGCACCGCCTGTAACAATAGCTGTGCGTCTCTTTTCCATCGGAGACCCTCCTTAAGAAGACTCATCCTTGTTCGGCCGAACAATCTGAAATCTAATATCTGATGTATTAGTTGTTGTTTTCATTGATATCTTACTAGCTCTCGCTTTAAGTTGTCAATGAATATTTCAAAAATTCTTATCGGTACAAAGAAAAACCGCATCCCCGGTCTTTCTCCACCGAGCATACGGTATTTTTGCCTTTATAAAAATCTCCTATGCACCTTCTTGCCATCGTATGTGAACATGACCTGTCGATCCTCTACGATCGACTCCAGGTGAACATTTTTTCCCCACAGTGTATAGACATACGGCAGCGTTTTCTCCACATATTTGACATCCAGCTCAAGACCTTCAAAATGGTGCTTCAAAAACAGCTCGCCCGACCGCAAATAATCCCCATCATGCACGAGGACGTAGGGGAAGCCGCCATTGACGCGGGTACCAGCCAGACCGTCGCGCACCTGTTCCCACTGTTTTTCAGCTACGACCCATTCATTGCCCTGCTTGCCGAACATGTACAGATCCAGATCGCTCACCAGGTCTTTGGTCAGGAAATTACGGATAAAGCTGATATCAGATTCCAGCTCCCGCACTTCAAAAATTTTGGCCCGCCCTTCGCCTGGTTTGCGCCCAAAACGCTCCTGCTCTTCCTTGGTCGGTTTGTCCCACCGTCTTTCAATGTCTTCAAAAATTTTCAATCCTAAATGATAGGGATTAATGCTGGTCGTCGAAGGCTGAATGACCGAGGAATGCAGCTTGGCAAAATCAATGGTTTCCGCCTCTGTCAGCTCCATCTCACGCAAAATGCGCATATGCCAGTAGGTCGCCCAGCCTTCGTTCATGATCTTGGTTTCCAATTGAGGCCAGAAGTAGAGCATTTCATCACGGATAATGGTCAACACGTCACGCTGCCAATCCTCTAGCACGGTGCTGTATTCCATAATGAACAAAAGCACGTCTTTTTCCGGAGTAGGCGGGAATTTGCGCACCGGTTTTACGGGATCGACCTCTTGTTTTTCAGTACGGTCCAATCCCCACAAATCATCGTAGGGCGAGATCCGCTCTCCTTTTGACTTTTTGGCAGGCTCTTCTCCTTCTTTTTTCCACCTCAGCTTTGGTCTCAAGAGACTCGGGTCGATATGTTCCTGAACGGCCAAGCTCGCGTCCAACAGATTCTCTACTGCTTCCTTGCCGTATTCAATCTCATACTGACGAATCCGCTCCCCACTGGCTGCCATGCTTTCTACCATGTCGCGATTGGTGTTGGAGAAACGCATATTGTTTTTGAAAAAATCGCAGTGAGCGAGGACGTGGGCCACAATTAGCTTGTTCTGAATCAACGAGTTGCCATCGAGCAAAAACGCGTAGCACGGATTGGAGTTAATCACCAGCTCATAGATTTTGCTCAGATTGAGATCGTACTGCAGCTTCATTCTATAAAAGCTTTTTCCAAAGCTCCAATGTGAGAACCTCGTCGGCATTCCGTAAGCGCCAAACGTATAGATGATGTCCGCTGGGCAAATCTCGTATCGCATCGGATAAAAATCCAGATTGAACCCCTTGGCTATTTCCGTAATTTCATCAATAGATCGCTCCAGTTCTTTCCGCTCGTCATTGGTCAAGATCGTTCCCCCCATTTCCCAAAGCCTACTATATGTATATGGAGAAAGCGTGTAAAAGAAGCCAGCATTCCAATGAAAAAAACCTTGGTCGCACACTTGAAATGCAAAAAGCGACTCGATTCAAGAAAAAAGACATCCCCAGCCAGGAGACGCCCTTTCGTCGATCTTTGGAAAAATAACCACATTACCGCTGGAACCAGTCGCGTACACCAGAATAAATAAGAGCACCCGAGAAGACCAGCATAGCAATCAGGCCAATTCCGTCGACCAGCGGATTTAATCCATTAAGAAAAGTGCCATCTAGCGGAGCCTTCAACAAAGCATAGCCACCGAGCAGGCCACCAGTAAGAGAAACCCATTTGTTCATGTCCGTTTCACCTCCCGAACCAGCGGTGTAACAGCTCTACCGCTTGGATACTTCACTTTATGACGGGAGTTGACAAGCGGTCTGTACGCGAGTCCAAGCGGTGTTCATCAAATTGCAATTGGGCATTGCCTGTCCTCATACGGTAAAATAGATATCGGACACATGTGTAGGTTATGAAAAAAAGGGAGTGACTCTCATGAAGCTGTTTTTGATGCTTGGCAGTATCAGTGGATTTCTGTCTGTTGCGCTTGGAGCATTCGGTGCCCACGCACTGAAAGAAAAACTGGACGACTATTCGCTTGGCATTTTCCATACGGGTGTTACCTATCAGACAACACACGCCCTGGCTCTCGTGCTGGTTGCCTTGCTGCTCAAATGGTACCCGGACTCCTCCGGTCTGGTCTGGGCTGGATGGTGCTTTGTCGCAGGCACACTGGTGTTCTCAGGCAGCCTGTACACACTGGCTATGACTGGGATTAAAGTTCTCGGAGCGATAACGCCCATCGGTGGTGTATTGTTTCTCGTTGGCTGGGCTTTACTTGCCATTCATGCCTGGAAATCTGTATCATAGAACCTAAAATGACGTCATAAGCTAGCGCCCGATCCCTACATGGAGTAGTCGATTTGGGCGCTTTTCTTTCATGGAAGTAAACAAAGCGTCATTCCTTCTCCTGTCGAATATGTGGAAAACGCCATGTTGTATGATTATGGAGGGACATGCTACGCAAACGGAAAACGGACATGAGCAAAAAATGGTTCTTCGCTCTGTAGATGAACTGGAAGCGGCTGTTGCGGAGGAGTTTGGCCTGCCTCGTCTCCCTATACGCGAAGCTGTTGCCATCCTTTCCACAATGAGCATTGACTTATTTCGGCTTGAGTCCTGATGGTGTATCCGCACCCTACTTAAACGATTGCCATATGCTGTAGGGTTAACACACCATACGCTAAGGAGAGGAACCGATGACAAAGTCCTCCTTCACACAGCAGCCCTCCTACTTTTACGGCATGCCAGACGTATACATGCAGATGGGATACTATCCGTTCCCCACCCAGCCAGCGACCGAACAAATGAGCAGGAGTGTCCACGTTCCTTATGCCATGTCGATGGCGTCTGGGTGCAAATACTACCTTGGCCAATCTGAAAAAATCGTGGCTGGAGGCAAAGAACAGGGCTTTGGAGCCTTGGTCAATCCCCTGCGCTCTACCGCTGTCTTATACGTAAACCGCTGGTTGGTAACGAATAGCTCCGCTCAGCCACTCGAAGCACATATATGGTTTGGAAAAGCCAGCACGATCGTCGGCTCCAAAACCTCACGGCACGTGACGCCCGGCTATGTCCAGCTTCCCCCTTGTCCGGCTGTGCAAGGGCAAATTCTTTTTGGCTCTTGTCATTCGGATATCACGCGCGACGGCACCGTGGCTTCTACTCGGATCATCCCTCCCATGACGACCGTGGAACAGGAGCCAAGTGGACAGTGGATACTCGGACCAGGCATGGCGATGATGATCCACGTCCCGCCAACGTCAGAGGAAACACCCTTCTTTTTTTCGGTGGACTGGTGGGAACAATCTGTATTTGGATAAATAGAAAACCGCTCAAAAGGCGGTTTTTTCTCTTTTACAGAAAAGCGAAAGGATTTACGATACGAATGAAGTACTTATGTAGTAACAGGTTTACGATGAATATGCGATATCCATTGCTTTCATACTACTAATGGTAATGAAAACCAGAATAGGGTGAGATGTTGAATAGAAAAGTAGCTTTAATCACTGGTGGAGCCACTGGGATTGGGCATCGAATCGTAAAGGAAATGGCGAGGCATTCATTTGACCTCATCATTAACTACAGATCGAATGAAAAAGCAGCAAAGGAAGTAGCTGCCTATGTGGAAGAGCAACATCAAGTCAAAACCTTATGCGTCAAAGGCGACGTAGCCAAGATAGAGGATGTGAACGAAATCGTCCATCGCTCTCTCGAGGAGTTTGCCACGATCGACGTGTTGATTAATAATGCCGGGCCGTTTGTGTTTGAATATAAAAATCTCGTAGATTATGAGCTAGACGAATGGAACTATATGATAGACGGCAATCTTAGTTCTGTCTTTTATCTGACCAAAAAAATTGTTCCGCTGATGCGACAAAATAACTGGGGAAGAATCATTAATTTCGGCTATCATCTCGCGGAAACGGCACCTGGCTGGTCACAACGGGCAGCTTATGCAGCAGCCAAAACGGGCTTGGTTTCTTTAACCAAAAGCCTCGCGATCGAAGAAGCCCCCCATGGAATTACCGTCAACATGGTTAATTTGGGCGATATTGTCCGTCCATGGAAAGAAGCTGACATACAGGATGTTGCAGGAATAGACAGTAATGATACGCCCATTGGTCGCCTAGGGACGGGTGAAGACATTGCTCGGGTAGTCGAATTTCTCACGCAAGAGAATTCCGATTTCATCACAGGTGCGGTTATCCCTGTAACAGGTGGGAAGACAAGCTTTATTTAGGTGCAGTGTCGCTCCTAAGGGAAAAATACACACGATGATAACACAAAAAGCGGAACGCCCTCGTAGGCACTCCGCTTTATTTTTAGTCATCCGCGTTAAAATCACAAAAAAATCTTCTTAACCATGTTGAAAGCCCAACTTTCCTATGCTAAAATGGAAATTGGTCTTTTGGTGTTTGTTTTAAAAGACAACATTTTACTCCCAATATAATAGTATCACATCTATTGTTCGTTGTCAAACCTTTAGACCAAAAAAGGGGAATGAAAAAGGAGCGGTTTCATGAACGCGGCTGACCAAGACAGGCAACAAGAGCAACAGCGGGTTGAGCAAGTGATCACAGAGATCAACAAGCGACTTGACAGCCTAAAGGAGCAAGTCAGCGAGGTAAGTGCTGATATCATCGGCATCCGCAAGCATTTCTGGGATGATGTTACTGTCAACTTTGAGGATGCCACCGAAGCGGTAGAAACGTATGCCAGCATCAAACAGCAAGCGGAGGTATTGTCGGAGCGTGAGCGTATCCATTTGCATGCGCAGAATCAGTTGCGAACCCTAAACAGATTGTTGCTGTCTCCCTATTTTGGCAGGATTGATTTTCGGGAGGAAAGCGAACAGGAAGCTTGGCCCATTTACTTAGGAATAGCCTCCTTGCTGGATGAAAACGATGAAGAGTTTCTCGTTTACGATTGGCGCGCACCGATTTCCAGCCTGTATTACGATTACTCGCCAGGGCCTGTTCAGTATGAGACACCTAGCGGAACCGTCACAGGGGAAATGACGAGCAAACGGCAGTACGTCATTCGCGATGGTCGCCTGCTCCATCTGTTCGATACAGGAGTAACGATCGGCGACGAGCTCCTACAGGAAGTGCTCGGTAAACAGGCTGATTCCCAAATGAAGAGTATCGTGGCTACGATCCAACGCGATCAGAACCGCATCATCCGCAATGAGCGCAGCCGACTCGTCATTGTTTCAGGTGCCGCTGGCAGCGGAAAAACCTCCGCCGCCCTCCAACGCATCGCCTATTTGCTGTACCGATACCGGCAGACGCTGCGTGCCGAGCAGATTGTTTTGTTCTCTCCCAATTCATTGTTCAACAGCTATGTTTCCACCGTTTTGCCCGAACTGGGTGAAGAAAATATGCAGCAGACCACCTTTCAGGAGTACACAGAGCATCGGCTGGGGCACCAGTTTCAATTGGAAAATCCGCTTGCACAAATGGAGTATGTGCTGACCGCGATGCAGCAACCCGGTTACACAGAGCGTCTGGAGGGTATCCAATTTAAGTCCTCTGCCCTATTTATGCAGGCGATCGATCAATACGTCGCTACGTTAAAGCAGACTGGCATTCTTTTTTCGCCTATTTCCTTTCAAGGCAGAGTCCTGATCAGCGCAGAGCATATTCGAGACACCTTTTACTCGTTTGACACCTCACTGCCTATCCCTAACCGAATGAGCCTCGTCGCAAAAGCATTACTTGGCGAACTCAAAAAACTGGAACAGCGTGAGCGAACCAAGCCTTGGGTTGAAGACGAGATGGAGCTTCTCGATAAAGATGCGTACGCCTCCGTTTACCAGGAGCTGCGAAGGAAAAAGCAGTTTCGGGAAGATACTTTTGATGATTTTGATCGCGAACACGAAATGCTAGCTGCCAGGATCGTGAAAAAGCATTTTAAGCCGCTTCGTTCCGCTATACATGAGCTGCAATTCATTGACACACCTGCTATTTACCAACAGCTTTTTTCCCGGCCTGGGCTCCTGCACGATTTATTACCAGAACAAATGGAGCTTCCCGAGCAATGGGCAGCCATTTGCGCACAAACGCTGGAGCGGCTGGCAAAAGCCCAGCTAGCTTATGAGGATATACCTCCTTATTTGTATTTGCAGGAGCGTCTGGAAGGCTTTCAAACGAACAATCTCGTCCGTCACGTGTTTATCGACGAAGCGCAGGACTATTCACCGTTTCAATTTGCACTCATCCAGCGGCTTTTTCCCCGTGCCAAAATGACGGTGCTGGGAGACTGGAACCAGGCGATTTATGCCCATGCCTACCATCAAGACAGCTTTGACGCAGTGAGCTCGCTGTACGATCCTCTGGAGACAGAAACTTTTGTTCTGACCAAAAGCTACCGTTCTACGCGGCCTATCGTGCAGTTTACCCGTCAGTTGGTGGAGGGCGGCCAGCTGATTGAGCCGTTCAATCGGGACGGACGTGATCCTAGCGTGACCCTTGCCGAGAATACGGAAGCTCTCACTGATTTGATCACAGCACGAATCGACGAACTGACCGAGGGCGGCCATCAAACAATCGCGATCATCACGAAAACAGCCGCCGAAGCACAAGCTGCCCATGATGCTTTGCGCCACGCGATGCCGATTCGTCTCATTGGGACAAATACCACATCCTACGATACGGGTATTTTACTTATTCCTGCCTATTTGGCGAAAGGCGTAGAGTTCGACGCCGTCATCATTTACAACGCCTCTCGCGACTGTTACGGGCGGGAAAATGAGCGAAAGCTGTTTTACACAGCGTGTACCCGCGCGATGCACGAATTACATCTGTATTATATCGGGGAAAAAAGTCCGTTTCTTTCCTCCATACATGCGTAATCACTCGATAACAAAAAGAGACCTGGCTGACGATTCGCTCGCGTTCAGCCAGGTCTCTTTTCTCTTCCTTTTAATCCGACACATACGGTGACAGCAAGCAAAATCAGATCAAACTCGTAGCCGCTTTTGCCAGGTCCACCGATAAAGCCGTGCTTCCATTTTACCGTCACGATCGCTCCTGCCATAATGACCGCCAGCCCCCAAGCCGCATAGCTTGCCCCCACCCCCAGTATAAGGGCAAGCCCCCCAATTAGCTCAACCACTAGCACAGGATAGGCGAGCCAGCCCGGCAGTCCGAGATCGACAAACATGGCAGTGACCACATCCATTCCTTTTTGCAGCTTGGCGAGTCCATGCATCAGGAAAATGACACCGGTCACGATTCGCAGTGCCGCAAACGCTTTGTCTTGCGCCATCCTTGTCCCCCTCCTCACCACTACTTTATGCCGACAAATGGACAATCAGTAGAGGCTCGCCCACGAAAAATCGGATACGTTAGCTTGGTTTTCGTGTGATCAGCTCAAAGGTAACATTTTTGCAACGAGGGCAGCCTCGCTTTTTCAGTTCTTCGATTGTCGCTAGTTTCGCCTTGGCGCCCACCTGAACAGACTCATTGCAACGTTTGCATCGATACGTGCGCAGCGTTTGCTTTTCTTCTCCCGTATACAGGGCATCTTGAAAAGTGTGCGGAATGCCTGGCATCGTCATCTCTGTTGTCGATAGCACAATCATCTGTCCGCGATTCCCGATCATCTGTGCCGCTTCGTATTCATTGAAATGACTGATCACTTCGCGCACTGTTAATCCCGCCCGTACAAACTCCCGCTGCATCGCCAGCGTAAAATCAGGGGACTTGTGTGCAAAGGAGAGAAAAATGGACAAGCCCTTTTGCTTTTGCAAGGCACTGATGCCACGCGACAAAAAGAGCGTCATTCCCTGCAGCGTATACGGCGGATCGGTGAAAAAGCAGTCGTACTTTCCGTGCAATCTTTTGGGAAGCGGCTGCCGCAAATCTGCCCGGTGACACGTTATCGGCAGATCGTTTTCTGCTGCAACCCGCTCGATGTAGCTTAAAAACCGCTCGTCTATATCAATGACATCGATCCTCGCTGTTTGCCCTCCGCCAGTCGGATACAACCGCTTGAGCAGCAAGCCGAGCGATACGCTCACCAGATCGTCGTCCCCTACACACAATACATTTTTCCCCAGCAGCGCCTGATCGCGCAAGCACAATATCGCCCGGCGCAAGCTCGTCTCTACCGTGCATTTGGACTGGTCGATCAGAACATCGACCTGTGGTCTTGCTGAAAAAATTTCTTCCATGACTTCAAGCAGATCCGCCAGCTCTTTTTTCCACACCTCGCCCTCATGCAGCAGCAATTGCAGCAATTCCAGGTCAAGTCCGCCGTAGCCAAGCACCCTCTCCACGTATTCATTGCCACCCTCGGTGCACTCGACACCGCTTCCTTGCCGCAGGGCACCAGCCTTGATCAGTTCCTTTTTGATCGCTGTCGCAACAGGTATCGGCAGCAGCACTGAACGTGCCAGCTCTTTTGTCGGAATGCCGGGGTTCAGGTAGCACTGGATGAGAAACTGCTCGATTACTCGTTTTCCTTCCTGCAGACGAACTTGTTTATATGTTTCTTCGATATAATTTTTCATGGTTATGGTAGGCCCTCTTTCAAAAGGAATGTTGCTACCAGAAAGCAAAAAAGCAGAAAATGAACATCACGTTCACCTTCTGCCCCGTTAGAAAACCTGGCTACGCCATGCCTTTTGGCGGAGCCGCGGTTGCCCTTATACTGGATAGGAATTTTATAAATTCCTATCTGTACAAAAAAACCGTGCCAAAGAGCACGGTTCTGGTAGACAATAAGATAGGTGGATGACCGTTGTTCTTAACTAATCAGGCCTTTCCTTTTTTCTCCGCAACAAATAGACCACAAACAGCGTGGTTTTTGCAAAAAAATGGAACAAGCCATATGCAATTCGTTAGTTAAGAACGACCGCCGACAAAAAGACATCCCCTTTGAAAAAGTTAATTCTCATTATAGTAAGAATCCGGAAATAAATCAAGCTGGAACCATTTATTAACTGGCTGTCTCACACAATGTGATGCTTTGCTGCTGACGCTTTTCATGCAGCCTTTGCCCCCACCAGTAGAAGACGAGACTCACGATTGCTAGTGCTGCCATGCCCAAAAACATCACAGGCCCACCATACGCCGAGAGCACTATGCCGCCCGCCCACGGTCCGAGGAAGCTGCCGAGCGTGCTGACGCTTTGTGCTCCGTAATACGTCCCTCGCATGTTCGCTGGACTTATTTTATCGATTTGTGCGTACTCCGCCGGGACAATCAGGATCTCTCCCAACGTAAACACGATCATCGCCGCTATCAACCAGCTCCACGAAGCGGAAAAAGCAAAGCCCACTTCCCCAACCGCCATCAATACAGCGCCTCCTGCAATCCGGGAAAAAAGGGAATAACGCTCAACCAAGCGTGTCAATGGAATCTGCAACACTAATACCGTCATCCCATTCACACTCATCATGACACCGAACAAGGCTACCCCATCTGCTATATTTTCTCGCAAATATTGAGACAACGTAACAGACATCTGTCCATGTACCGTAACTAAGAGGATACCTCCTAAGACAAAAGAGAGTAAGGCGACATCTCTTTTGAGCACCTGCCACATGCTGCCCAGGCTTGGCTTTTCAGTATCGCCCTGCTTCGCTGTCGTATCAGTGATCGCATATCTTTTGCATGCTAACGCAAGTATTGCAGCAAAGCACACATAAGATATTGCCGTTAGCAAAAAGGCGATTCCACTACCCGCAATTCCTAAAAACGCACCGAGCATCGGCCCGATCGCCACGCCGAGATTGATGGCCAAATAACGATTGGAGAACACGCGAAATCGTTTATCCTCTGGGGTTAAATCCCCCATCATTGCTTTGGACACGGTTCCGTAAAAAGAAGCAGCCAATCCAAGCAGTAGACTGATCATAAGCAAAGCAAGAGGGTGGCTAAAGACTACAAAGCTGGCAAAGGCCACAGCCATCATAAGCATGGATAGAAGCATCAGCTTGCGCCTGCCAAACAAGTCAGATAACACGCCGCCAAGAAAGCCCCCAACTGTACCAGCGAGCGGTCCAGCTCCCACAATCACCCCGATATAAGCGGGAGAGAGCGTAGTGGTTTCACTCAAGTAAATCGCCAAAAACGGCATGCTCATGCATTGCGTCAGCATGACAAAAACCGTTCCGCCCATCAACAGGTGGACAATGGGATGATACGCCTCCCATACCTGCTTCAGCTTGTTCATTCTTTTCGTCCCTCACTTTCCAAATAAGACCTGAGCAAGGCTGGAAGCCGATCCACAAACGAGTCGCGCAGACTATAATAAGCAACAGTCGTACTGCCTGTGTAGTGAGCACGGATCAACCCAGCCCGGCGCAAGGCCGTGACGTGGTGGTGGACGGTGCTTTTGGCAAGTGATACATGCTGCTGCAATTCCCCCAATGTACATGCACTACCCGCCAGACGCCCCAAAATTTGCAGCCTTTTTTCATCAGCCAGGCATTGCGTGATCGGAAGCAGTTCCAGCAGTGGTTCAGGCTGCCTTTTCCCTGCATCTCTGACGGGGTATAGGCAAGTCGTCATTCCACGGTAAAAATCAAGCACCGAAGTAGGTGCACAGTGATATTGCGGAATGAGTATGACTTCTTGCAGATCGTTCATAGGTTCAATCCAGATGCCGTTTGTCACCTGATCAATCAATTCGACCGGAGATGTTTTTTTCGCCAGCTCCTTCATTTCGCATGCACTTCGTTCCAGACTCTCCAATATACCCGGCTCCACTTTGGAAAAATAATGCTCGTTCCACCGTGTCAGTAAGGAAAGACTATGGTCTCGTATTTCCCCCAGATTGAGTGGAATCGTCTCCACCCAAGGCGCCAGTCGCTCGTAGATTTCTCCTGGAGGAATCTCTTCCAGCCAGTCGAGAAAATCAGCCACAGAAGCTTTGCGGGGAGATTGCGCAACCAAGAGCACGAGTCGATGCAGCACTTCCCAACGCTCATCCGCGAGTTCAGCAGCAAAAGAATCGGGCAGCAGCTTCGTCGTTTCTTCTTTCCATGTAGTTCCCAAGTGTAAATTTTTACGCTCTTTTTCATGGATGTACACGTACAAGCTAATGATGCACTCGTAAGCAGCAGACCATTCGATTTTTATTGAATACATATTATTCATTCGATCACCATCGAACATTTATTTTTTCCTAGTTTATCATGTGGGGGTTTTTTTGCATAGTCTTTTGTCGGGGCGGGAGTGGAGGAGAGGAAAATGGAAAAACGCTCCAGATTCTTGGGCCACTTGCAAGGAGGCATCACTGGCCGGCTACATTCCAAAAGCGAAACCGCGTCCAAAGTAGCCGGTTCATGGCGCTTCTCAGAGGTGGACGCGAAAAGCGTGTTTCGCTTTTTCCATTCCGCCTTGGTAGGTGTCCCAAAGATCTTGCGCTTATTTCTCCATTTTCCTCTCACCGGCTTTGGGTTTTAATCGTGAAAGATTAAATACCCCCGTCGACCAGCGACGAGGGCTTGCAAATATTAGTTATTTCCATCGTTTATTCTTCACTCAAAAAATGCAGGATGCTTTGGGTTACAACAGCGACGCCGTAGGGGAGCGCCTCCAGGTTCACGTGGAATTTGGGGTGGTGCCAAGGATAGTTCTCCTGCTCAGGGGTTCCGGTTCCCCATTCGATGAATACCGCTGGCGCTTCTTTCGCCAAGTAGGAGAAGTCATCGCCGCTCATCAGGCAGTTTTCCATTTCAAAGATGCTCTCTTTGCCCAGGCATTCTTCTACCGATCTTCTGATCAAGTCTGTCATCGCTTTGTCGTTCCAGGTAGGCGGGTATCCTTTGACATACTCATACGTATAGGAGCCGCCCCAATATTCGGTTACCCCTCGCAATGCTTTCCCGATCTTTTCCGCCAGTAAATCTCTCGTTTCTTCCCGAATGGCACGAGCCGTCCCTTCCAGCACCACTCGATCTGCGAGCACGTTTGGCCTTGTTCCCCCTGTAATTTTTCCGATGGTTACAACGGCAGGGTCTGTTGGCGAGACTTGGCGTGATACGATGTTTTGGACATTGGCAAGAAACTGACCTGCCATCGCAATCGCGTCGATTCCCTCATGTGGGGCAGCAGCGTGTCCTCCTTTTCCTGAGAGGGTAATAAAAATTCGGTCCGACGCAGCCAAAATGCATCCGTCGATGAGACCGAACCTGCCTGCAGGCAAGTGCGGATTGGTGTGGATTCCGATCACAGCATCTACTTTAGGATTCTCTAAAATCCCTTCCTCGATCATACGAATCGCACCACCTGGCGGTTTTTCCTCCGCAGGCTGAAACATGATTTTGACGGTACCACATAAAGCATCCGCTTTTTGCTGCAACAGCTTGGCTACTCCCAAGCCAACGGCCACGTGGGCATCATGACCGCACGCATGCATCAAGCCGTCTTTTTGGGACGCATACGGCAGTCCTGTATCTTCCGTGATTTCCAGTGCATCCATATCGGCTCGCAGCAAAATGGTTTTTCCTGGTTTCGCACCCTTAATTTCAGCGCACACTCCCGTTTTGGCCATCACCTTGTACGAAATTTGATTGTCTTCCAATTCGCGAATAATAAATTTTTGCGTTTCCCATTCATGATTGCTTGGCTCAGGATGTCGATGCAGATGTTTGTACACCTCTGTCAAATAGTTTGCTAGCTGGCTGCGGATGTCTTCTACTAGAATCGTTCCCACGCCAGTCACCTCCTCATGTTATCAAGCAACGCACAGGTTGGTCCCGTACGGCTTGATCGTTGTATGCTTAGTTGCCTTTTTGGCTATGGCAGCTATAGATTAATAGGTTTCAAACATTTGTTGAATGGCGCTTGCGTCATTCGTTCGGGTCAATGCCAGCATCAATAAAATACGGGCTTTTTGAGGTGTGAGATTATCCGCAGAGACAAAATGGCTCTGGGTATCTGCAGGCTTTGCCGTAACCAATCCATTTCCGATTCGCGATGAGCTCACGACTACCACTCCCGCTTTCACGGCATCTACAAGCCCCATCCTTGTGAGAGGAAAAATCCCGCCATTGCCCGTCCCCGCATGGATAATCCCTTTTGCGCCAGCCTTGACAGCCGCATCCACCAAATCACGACTGTCATCGCTATGACCAAACAAGATGTCCACTCGAGGCAGACTGCCAAGCCCCGTCACATCGAATTGGGTGGCCGTCGTGTGAGCACGCAAGCTTTTGTAATAAAAAACCGGCTGCTCATCCACCATGTATCCCAAGAGGCCTGCCTCTGCGGACCGAAACGCATCTGCGGTCATCGTCTGATTTTTACTCGTATCACGTGCCGAACCGATCCGTCCATTCAGGCACAGCAAAACACCGTGTCCACGTGCCTTATCGCTTGCAGCGAGAGCAACTGCCTGATACAGATTAAGCGGGCCATCAGCGCTGATTGCGGTAGAAGGGCGCATCGCCCCGACAATCACCACAGGCTTTTCACTCTTTACGGTCAAATGGAGAAAGTACGCTGTCTCCTCCAACGTATCCGTTCCGTGCGTAATCACAATCCCGTCACACGAGTCACTCGCCAATCGCTCGTTGACCTCTGCCGCCAGTTGAAGCAGCACGTCGTTGGTCAAAGCGAAGCTGGGGATATTGGCAGCCTGATACCCGCTGATTTCTGCGAGGCTGCGAATCTGTGGAACCGCCTCAATCAGAGCATCCACACTGACAACACCTGGGTCGTATTGAGTAGTTTGGGCAGCATGCATTGCCTTGCCAGCAATCGTCCCACCCACCGCTACGATCGTAATTCGCGGCAGACGACGCTCACTGCTCTGCTTACTTCCGAGTCGATGATTCATGCCTTTCCTCCTCTTACGCGCTGCAGCCATTCTTTGGCCAGCGCCATGGACAAGCTTTCACAGTTGGTTCTATGGCAAAGGATGACTGGCCTGGCCAAGCACCGCCATCACGGTATAGCAGATGCTTTTCGAATTGTTCCAAGCATCTTGGTACCCGACGACACGATCCTGCCGTCCTGCGATAGTTGTCATTGGCCAATCAAACGAATCTCCCTGCTGGAGCTTTGCCAAATCTCGTTGGGATCGTCAGTAGTTGTTCTCCCTTTGGTGATTTCGAGCAGCCAAAGGGAGAACCGTTCTTTTGGCAAAACGATGGATTAGACGAACAAGGAGACGACCTCTCCTTTATTCACATCAACTAACCCTAAATCGGTAATCTTCAAGTCCGGGCTAACCGGCAGGGAATGCGTGCTAAACGACATAATTGGATTGTAGTGCTTGTAGCCCAGATTCTTCATTGCTTGACGGAGCTCCTTCATCTGACGAGCGATCTCTTCTAGCGGTTCTTCCGACAGGATGCCGCCTACAGGCAGTTTGACAAAAGAGAGTACTTTGCCGTCCTCGACTGCGCAGAAGCCACCTTGATTTTCAATAATCGTATTCGCAGCAAGCAAAGCATCCTGCTTATTTTTTCCGACCACCAGCAAGTTGTGGTTATCGTGAGAATACGTAGATGCAATCGCACCTCGTTTGATCGTGTCTCCGCCGATGAGTCCGAGTGCCTTGTTGCCGTTGATCCCATAGCGCTCAAAAACCCCGATGACACAGTACTTGCTCGCTTCCCACGCAAGCTGACCTTCCCGTACATCGACCTGATCGATCAGTTCCTTCGTAAAAGTGGTTCCGTCAGCCACCATCATCACACGACAAGAAACCTCTCTGGTCTGGGTAGGTGCTTCGATGACGAAATCATTTTCTTCTACATTTCCGCGTTTGATGCTTTGGTAAAAATCTTGCGGAAACGAATGTGTACTAGCAGGTTGCTCATAACTTTCGGTATGGTCGTACACTTTTTGCCCGTCTTTATAGACCGCTTGAATGTCAAAAGACTCCAAATCACCTAGCAAAATAAAATCTGCGATCTTGTTCGGTGCAATCACGCCACGATCGTACATCCGCATTCTTTTCGCAGGAGTCATCGTGCCCGCATAGATCGCATCCTCTGGCTTCATGCCAGCAGAAATCGCTTTTTTGATCAAATGATTCAAGTGTCCTTTTTCTACGAACGTATCTGGCATCACATCATCTGTCACAAAGCAAAAGTGTTCACTGCGGTCATTCTGGATCAAATACTGAATGATCTCAGGCGTCATCGACTTTTCCTGCAGCTCGATAAACATCCCCATTCGCATGCGCTCTTCCATGCCGGCAATCGTCTGTTGTGTATGGTCGGAGTCAATTCCAGCAAAGATAAAGCTGCTGAGTTCCGTGCCCATCAGTTTCGGACAATGCCCCTCGATGGGCAGGTGCGGGTATCGCTCTCGCACATGACGAACGATTCGATTTGTTTTGCTATCTGGTTCCGTAATGACCTTCATGTAATCCATGACTTCTCCCAGACAAATGACTCGCTCTTCTTTTACCAACTCGTCAATCTCTGCGATGTCAATCGCGCCACCCGTTGTTTCGAAGGCAGTGGCAGGCACTGAGCTGGGGATTCCGTAATAAATATCCGCGACACACGCATCGCCCATCCGAATCATCTCCTGAATGCCTCGAACACCGAAGACGTTTGCCATTTCATGCGGATCCGCAACAATCGTAGTCACACCGTTTTGAATCAGTCCATACGAAAAAGTGGGCGGTGTCACCATCGTACTTTCAATATGCAAATGAATATCGATCAAGCCCGGAATCATGAATCTTTCTTTTCCATCCATCACCTCCTTTGCCTGAAAGCTTTCTGTTCCCTTTTCACCGCTATACAAAAACTTTCCGTCCAAAATCGCCACGTTGCCGCTCTCGAACCGCTTTTGTACATGGTTATATACACGAACATCTTTGATGAGCAAATCGACTTGCATGGTTATCCTCCTATCTTTTAGGCCACCTGTTCTTTTTCAGTCCCTTGGCTAACTTCTCTGCGGGTCATCATACTGACGATAATGAGGACCAGCGTATTTAGCACCAGCGCGATAAATCCAGGGTTGATGTCTGTAAAGAGCGAAGGCCACTCTGGAAACATTTCTGCGAGCTTGACGCCCGTGATTGTAAAGTACGAGAGGAAAATAGCTCCCGTGATGATGCCGGAAAAGGCACCTTGCTTGGTTGCAAATGGCTTGTTCGACAAGCTGAAGATAAACGCCGGGAACAACTGCGTTAAGATAGAAGACGCGAAAATGCTCAAATCTACCAAAAAGTTACCGCCCTGAAATACAAAGTACAATGACATGAGAGCAAATAACGGAACGATCATTTTTGCAATGCGTGTAATCCGCTCCTCAGGTGCGTCAGGCACAATCGCTTGGTACACGTTTTTCGCAAGCAGCGTCGAAGCGTTCAACAAAATCATCGAGCCCGGCACCAGTGCGGTCAACAGTCCGGTACCGCCGACAATTCCAACAAACCACGGATTAAAGGTTTCTTTTACCAACCGCAGCAAGGCGAGGTCAGCATCTGTCCCTTTTAGATCTGGGACTTGCAGGATCGCTGCGAATCCGACAAAAAAGATGAGCACAATCAAAATCTGATACAGCGGCATGATGATGGCATTTTTACGCAAAGACTTGGCGCTTTTGGCGGAGTAGGTAGCCTGAAAGGAATGCGGATACATCCAGTAGCCTAATCCCACGAGCAAAATCGTCGATACGTACCAGGAAATGCTCTGGCCTTTTTCCGGCAGCATGAGCTTGTCAGGATGGGCTGCCTCAATCGCTTGGAACATCGAATCAAAGCCACCGTAAAAATGAATCGGCAAGTAAATTCCTAAAAAGAGAGCGATTGCCAAAATAATGACGTCTTTAAAAGCAGCGATGCTAGCTGAGCCGCGAATGCCGGAAACCGTCACATAAATAATCATGGCTACGACGCCAATCCAGATTGCCAAGGTCGGAGAAATCAAACCGTACGACGTCTCCGATACGATAATGCCAAGCCCCTTCAATTGAACCATCAACAACGAGTTCAGACCCAATACCGCTACAATGGATACGACAATCCCCATAGCGCGGCTGTTGTATTTACTGGCAAAGAAGTCTGAGAACGAAAGCAGGTTATGCTTTTTGGCGTACTTCCAAACGGCTGGCAGCATCCAATACGACATGACAAAAGCCAAACAGCCATATCCCAAAATATAAAAAGCGGGCGCTCCTTTGCCGTAGGTGTAGCCGCTGGCACCGAGGAAAGTAAAGGTCGTATAGTTCTCACCTGCCATGAGCAGAAAGACAAACAGCGTACTGAAACCGCGACCGCCTACCGTCCACTGCTCCAGGCTCATGTTTTTTCCTTTACTCGCGCGGATTCCCACAAACAGGGCAAACAGTAAGAAGAGAGTAATAATGATCAAAGCGCTATTCATTCTTGTTCCTCCTCGTTAGCGGGGTCGAATTTGTAAATAATCAACATGAGAACGGATGCAATTACCAACCAGATGACATGCCAGAACATCAAAAATGGCATTCCTAACACAATGGCGTCTACCTTGCTGGCAAAAATACTGCCACCTACAATCCCGATGAACGGGATCGCTCCGAGAAGATAAATCGGCTTCACAAGTACTCCTCCTTTTTGAATAGGAAAAAATTATATAAAAAAAGCAAAAAGCCCTTGATAGAAAAGTAAATTTCTAACAAGAGCTCTTTGCTTTGTAAACAAAAGTAAATTGCTGCTCGTATGTTTTATTGGTCTCAGCTCTCAAGAATCTATCAAAAGAACTGCGACACGATTATTTGTTATTCAGCCAGGATGACTTCTGTAAAGGCCCACTGGGAGACGTAATCGTAATCCCGCAGGACTACCTCGACCTTCAAGCCCAATTCCTGTTCTAGTTTTTCAGTGAAACGCTTTTTGAAAATCTGCGACATTTGCACGTCCACTTCTCGTTTTAGTGCAGGTACCTCACCCTCCAAGGCAAGGGAGTGTGGTGCCCGTCGGTGTTTCGAACGAAAAGTGAGATATCTCTCATCAATGTCTACTTTCAACAAGATCGTGCCTGCTCCAAATAGTTGCTTGCATATCTCGTTGTAATGCTGGGTCAGCTTTTTCTTGTTCTCTGAAGAATCTAGTAGATACATGCCATCACCTGTAGAGGTTAGGGTAAAATTGCGAGCGCTTTCTTTTCCTGTCCCCCATTATACTGAACTTATTTCCTTTTCGCAATAATTATTCAACTTGTGATTCCTTTTTCTATGATCGGGCTGTTGTGGAGGAGAGGAAAATGGAGAAAACGCTCCAGCTTCTTGGAACACGTCAAGGGGGGCATCCCTGTCCGGCTCCAGGGGAAAAAGCGAAACCGCGTCCAAAGTAGCCGTTTCATGGCAGCTTCTCAGAGGTGGACGCTAAAAGCGTGTTTCTCTTTTTCCCTTGCGCCTTTGTAGGTGTTCCAAAGATCTTTCGCTTATTTCTCCATTTTCCTCTCACCGGCTTTGGGTTTTTATTCGTGAAAGAATAAAAGCCCCCGTCGACCACGACAAAAAGCCTGCCGACTGCTCGACAGGCTCTCATTTATTTATTACGAGACTACGCTTCTTCCGTCAGACGCAGGAACTCGTCAATGTCTGCAACAGCGAGATCTACCGCTGCTTGCCAGAAGTCTACGGAGGTCATATCTTCACCGAGATGCTTTTTCGCCAAATCCTCGACCATCAAGCGGCCTGTGTCTTGCAGCAGCGCATCGTATTTCGCCGCGAAGCTATCGCCTTCTTCGAGCGCACGCGCATACACGCTCATGCTGAACAAGTAGCCGAATGTATACGGGAAGTTATAGAACGGATAGGTGGTGATGTAAAAATGCAGCTTGGATGCCCAGAAGTGCGGCTCATATTCTGCCAGCGCGCCTTTGTACGCTTGCTGCTGGGCTTCGAGCATGAGTCGATCCAAATCTGCCGCACTGACAAGACCATTTTTGCGCTGCTCGTAAAAGTTCTTTTCAAACAGGAAGCGAGCATGAATGTTCATGAAAAAGGCTACTACAGACTGCAGCTTGTCTTCTAACAGCACCAGCCGCTCATCATCATTCGCTGCATTCTTCACGGCTGCGTCAGCCAAGATCATTTCCGCAAAAGTAGAAGCGGTCTCCGCCACATTCATCGCATAGTTTTGAGCGAGTGGCGGCAGGTCCCACATGACTTGCTGGTGGTAAGCATGACCCAGCTCATGTGCCAGGGTAGAAACGTTGCTCGCATTGCCTGCATAGGTCATGAAAACGCGAGACTGCTTGCTCACAGGGAAGCTGGTGCAGAAACCACCCGGACGTTTTCCAGGACGATCTTCGGCTTCGATCCATGCCTCATCAAAAGCTTGCTCGGCAAATGAAGCCATGTTTGGATTGAAACGGTTAAAATGCTCCACGATCATCGCTGCCGCTTCGTCATAGGATACTTTTTTATGCGAATTGCCGACGGGAGCTGAAACATCGTACCAGCTCAGCTTTTCAATACCAAGCAGCTTCGCTTTTCTCTCCAGATAAGCGACCAGCCGATCCTTGCGATTATCAATAGCCTGCCACATCGCATCCAGTGTCTTTTCTTGCATCCGTCCGATATCAAGCGGCTCGCGTAGGACGGACTCCCACCCGCGATGGCGATACAAGGCCAGACGGAATCCACCCAAATGATTGAGTGCCTGTGCACATAGCTCTGTTTCCTTGCCCCATGCTTCCTGCCATTTGGCAAACACGTGCGCACGTACAGCTCGATCAGGGTGACTCATCAGGTTGGCTGCTTGACCCACGGACAGTTGTTTCGTTTCACCATCCAGCTCGACTTCGATCGTCATGCGACCAACGACTGCATTGTACAGGTCTTGCCAGGCGTGATAGCCGTCGACCGCCAGATCATTCGCCAATACCTCTTGCTCAGGAGGCAATTTTTCCTGTGCACGGCGACGTCTCTCCTCTAATACAAATGCGATCGGCTGCAGCTCTTCCTCTGCCAACAGCGATTTCCATGCGGATTCCTCGATGTTTACGAGCTGCTCTTCCCAACGTGTCAAAGCCGCACCAAACGAAGCTGAGATTGTTTTCACACGTCCTCCCAACAGCTTAGCGGGTTCGTCTTTCACATTTTGAGCGGTCAGGCATGAAATAAAAGCACCCGCTTGTCTTACTCGTACGGCGATACTTTGGACATCGGATACGACTTCCATAAACGTATTCTTTTCGTTCCACGCAAGGTCCGATTGCTCGACACGCGCTTTCAGGTCAGCAATATCGCCTTCCAGAAGCCCGAGAAACGCACGAAAATCCTCTGACTCGCTTCCCCCGGGAAAGAGCACATCCAAATCCCAGCGTTGTGGCAATGATTTTTTCATATGTATCCCTCCTAGACATTTGTAGCCTGCTTCTACTTTCTTTCAGTTGAAACCAAACAAAACTCTAACGGTCAATTTATTTCTATAACCGTCCTGTGATTCCTTCCTGAGCGTCCATACTGACAGTTAAGAAAACCTCTATCGAGGCCTCCTCAAGGAGGAGCGACCGCGTTTTAGCGGAAGGTTATTCTTGCTGAATCAGGAAGCGAATTCATGAGGTTTATACTTTCTGATTCAGTAGAAAAAAAGACTGCAAGGTCCGCAGTCATTTTTGAACTATGTTGCACGCCAAGAATAGGTTTCCCCTTGTCGCTCCATGACAATCCGGTCTCGTTCTTCACCCGCAGCAGCCAATAGCCGCTGCATCGGCTCCTCAACCGGCTCCCTGGAGAGGACAAACGTATTCCAGTGTATCGGCACCAGCCAGCGTCCACCGCTTTCTTTAAACATTTGCCAAGCTTGTTCAGGCGTGCAGTGTGCCAGCTGATAAGAATCCGGCTTGTAGGCGCCAATCGGCATGAAGACGAGGTCGATCTGGCCAAATTGTTCAGGCAAATTTTCCATTGAAATATAAGCTGTGTCTCCAGGATAAAGGATGCACACCCCGTTTTTTTCAATCACGTACCCATTGTAGCCGTAATCCCGATTCCATGGAAAGCGGTTGCCCCAGTGTCTCACGGGGATGGCCGTAATGGTTACGCCATCTTTGGTGGTTGTTGTTTGCTGAGGCTGCAATTCTTCATAAGAGCCAAAAGGCATTCTCTGAATCAGTCCGCTCGTATTGTGCGCAGTAATCACATGAATGGAAGGGCGGGCCAGCTTGCGAAGACTCGGCAGGTCCACATGATCCATATGCGCATGAGACAACAGAATCAAATCGATTTCACCGATCTCCTCAAAGGTAAGAGCAGGCGGCGTAAAGCGTGCAGGGCCAAAATGAAGTACCCCAGCAACACGCAGCCCCAACTTTTTGCCTAATACGGGATCCGTGAGAATTTTCGTCCCAAACAGGTTAAGCAAAATGGTCGAGTGTCCCACCCACGTGAAGGTAATCTCATCATCGCGCCAGTTTGCTGGTGTCGGCTTCGCTTCCAAATGGCGATACGGTGGTTTAGGGAGCTGCCCCATGTGGTACCAATACCGATAGCCCACATACCCTATCAACGCCAAAATCAGCACTGCGAGGAGGGAACCAACCCAGATGAAAAAGGTGCCAAGCATGGAAGACCTCCTTTAAATCTATAACTGGATTCCCTCATTATAACAAATCACATCTCTCGCTTAGCAAGGGTAAAAGCGGCGCAACCTGTAGATTTTGCAAAGCGCGCAGCATGATCTTGTGCACGCTATGGCGCAGGGATGGGAATTCGCCAGTCTACGTCTGCATGTGCTTTTTTCTCCGCTTGCAATACAAGCGTCAACTGCCCAGGCAACGCTTTTAAGTCCTTGATGAACAGCCTCTCCTGGATTTTTCCCGGTTCGCCCCACGTATTCTGATAATCGATTTCTACGGGATAGGATTTGCCCAGGTCATCCCGCAGAATCCAGCGAGGAAATCCGGATGACTGTCCTACAGCTTCTACTTCGATACTCCAGATTTTCTCATTCGTCTTCGGATGCGTCATCTCGGACATTTTTTGAATGGTATAGCTAATGCCCTCCCGCTCTCCTGTTATTGGTCCCACTGGCAGCTTCTTTGGCGCAAAGCTGACTGCAAAATACGAAGGCTCAAGCACTTCCCATGCCACCCTTTCTTTTCGGGATCGGCCATGACGGGAACCTCATCTAAATAAATCGTTCCCGTAGGATTACCTGGTCCATTTACCATAATTCCCCGGTTCATCCGTTCACGAACCTGCTCTCACCGAGAGAACCGGACTTACATTTGAGATTGGAGTAGGGAACATTTACACGATCATCAGCGATTTGCCGCTTGAAGAAATCAAAAAAATAGCCGCTTCGATGAAATAATATAAAAGCCACTGTCAGCCCTTTTCAGAAAGGAGCGACCGCTTCTTGTAAAAAAGCACCTGCTTCTCCCCTCTGAGGAAGACAGGTGCTTTTCATCGTTTTTGTGCTATACTGCTAACTGCAATCATCTTAACTGTGAACGGTTTAACACGCCATAGCCAAAGGAGGCTCCTATGATTCTTCATAAAGGAGAAACACTCTTTCGACAAGGTGAATCGGGCCCGCTTTATCATGTAAAAAGTGGTCTTTTGAAAATTAATCGGGTGCACGCCGATGGAACTTTGACATTGGTTAATGTCATCGTGCCGGATGAGATTATCCCTCACCATTCGCTGCTCAGTCCCAATCCTTATTACGGAACAGCCGTAGCACTCGTGACCTGTGAGATTGAGGTTTTGTCTGCACAACAGTGGTACCTTGAATTGGAACACAACCACGCAAAATGCCGAGAAATTGCCCTGCAGCTCCAAGGGAAGCTGCGCATGATGCAACAGCGGATTGACCAGTTGTCTGAGGTATCTCCTGCGGAAAAGCTGAACAAGCTGCAACAATGGTTCCAATCCTTTGTACCCGTCGCCTCACTATCAGAGGTGCTCACCCAAGACGAAATTGGTCAGTTCATTGGCCTTCGCCGTGAGACAGTCAACCGACTGCTGCGCGCTCAGGCTCAAGCAAGTAAGGAATAGATGGACTTTATCTCGCGGCTAAGAGAATGATTCCAAGCTTCCAGCAGGACCAAAAAACTCATAGTGAATATCCTCTGCTGGAACTCCCCATTCTTTGAGCGCCCGATTTATTGCTTTCATAAAAGGCAAAGGACCGCAGAAATAGTAGCTGGCTTCTTTTTTCGAAATCACCTGTTGCAGCCATGACAGATCCACGTATCCCTCTTTATGAAATGCGTGCTGCTCTCTATCCCGGTCTGTCGGCTTTTCATAGCACCAGTAATATGAAAGCTGCGGGTGATTGCGGGCCAGTTCCTCTACATATGCTTTCATCGCATGCAAACTCCCATTTTGGGCTGCATGGATAAAGGTTACTGTCCGTGCAGGCTGACTATTTACCAAAGTCGTGAGCATGCTGATCATCGGCGTGAGTCCAACCCCACCGCTAAGCAGCACGACCGGACGGCTATCTTCCTGGTTCAATGTAAAATCTCCTGCTGGGGCGGACAAGAGCAAGACATCCCCTTCGCCTATACACTCAGACAAATAGACCGATACTTTTCCTGCCGGTTTGTCTCCCATTCCCTCTTCCCGTTTGACCGAGATGCGATAATACGGATTCCCAGGCGCATCGGACAGACTATACTGACGAATATGCGTATTGGACTCACTTGGTATATCTGCTTTGACACTGACATACTGCCCCGGTTCATAAGCAGCCAGCAGCCCTTTGTCTGCTGGCACCAAGTAAAACGAAGTAATGACGTCGCTCTCCACTACCTTGCGCTGTACGACAAACTCCCGGAAATCCGACCATCCGCCAGGCTGTTCACAAGCCTGCTCATACATCTCGGCTTCTACACTGATAAATGCATCAGCAATGACCCCATAGGCTTCCGCCCACGCCTGAATAATCTCATCGGTAGCTGCATCACCTAATACATCCTTGATGGCAGCCAACAGATTTTCGCCGACAATCGGATAATGCTCCGCTTTGATCCCTAAACTGCGGTGCTTATGACCAATTTGTTTTACAACTGGAAGAATCGCTTCCAAATTTTCTATGTGCAAGGCCGCTGCATAAACCGCATTTGCCAGCGCCGTTTGTTGTCTGCCTTGTTTTTGATTCGCATGATTGAAAATGTTCAACAGCTCTGGATGTTTCGTGAACAACATTTCATAAAAGCGTTTCGTAATCGCTGTCCCGTGAACTTCCAATACAGGTACTGTAGATTTAATCACCTGGATAGTTTTTTGACTAAGCATGGGGAACCTCCTCGATTTCATCGTGTCGTCTATATCTCAAGTGTAGAGCAGGATTCCGCATGCATATGTGATTCTAATCACAGGAAAATCAAACGATTTGTGACTACTTCTGTATACCGTTCGCTGTCTTTCAGCGCTTTAGCAGTTTCCGTATATAGACGATTTGGCCAATGTGGAAGGCGTTATGCGTCGATACATTTCCGAGTACCGCCCACCATTTCACAGGCTCCACGAACCCATTGACATCACATTCCACTTTTTCTTCCGTAATCAATTCTTGCCATTGCAACAACACTTCTACCAATCGCGCTTTTAGCCCTTGAAACGACTCATCTTCTGGAATGATAAAGCTTTTATTGTTATCTCCGATTGAAGGGACAGCTTGGACGTCATTTTTTATGTACCTGGTTTGCCATGTTTCATTCCAAAAAAGAAGATGCTGCGTAAGCTCCGCGATGCTGTTACTCTCTTCGCTCGGCTTCCAGAATGCTTCGTCCTCCGACACATTTTGAACGGCTTCTGAAAAGGGAAGGTACCAGCTAGGGTCATTCGCATTGGCTAACAACTGATCAGACAAAACATCTTTTGCATGAGACAAGCTTCTCCACGCTCCTTATACATTTTTGGGCAAAGTTTTTCCGCCTCTGCCCGCCGATGGCCGTCGCCACAGGGTCAGCCTGTAAAATCATCTGCCTTCTGCGGTGATAAATTGAGCGATGGCTTCAACCTCATTGATGTCAAAATGCGGCCATTTTCCTTGGTTAACGGCCTCCCAGCTCACAATTCCCCTCACGTTGGAAACGATGTGAAGCAGCTGTTGATCCTGCGGCTTTCGCAATAAGACCAGCTTGGGAAAATCCTCATGCTTGAATCCTTCCACCAGAACAAGATCAGCACCTGCCTGTGTCAGCCGTTCAACGAGACTAGACAAGGAACTGGGTCTTTGCTCGACGATCGCCGTCTTGGTTTTCGAGGTGATCGCGACGAGTGAGGCTCCTGCTTCCCGATAGCGCCACGTATCTTTTCCTGGCTGATCCCACTCAAAATCATGGCCACCGTCGTGCTTGACTACTCCCACACGCAATCCGGATTGCTCTAAAAGCGGAATCAGCTTGGTTAGGAGCGTCGTTTTCCCGCTATTCGAGTACCCTACCAGTTGCAATACCCTCGGTTGTTTCCCCATAGCCTATCCCTCTTTTCTCCAGCTCGGCGTCGCATGAGAAAGTACGCTGACGAGTTCACCTGCCTGCTTGCCGCTTCCCCCAGCCGGAATGACGATGAAGCATTCACTGTCTTTCAACGTGCCGAGATTGCCTGCTTTTTCATTAAAATCAGGACGGGCGTAGAGTGCACCGTCTCGCTCGATCAGCCTTCCCCGTAAGTATCGCGGATACGGACATGGCTTGCTGTAGGTAACGTCCAGTCTGGCCTTAAGCAGACGAGGTCCCGCGTCCGGCACACCCGAAAGCTGCTGAACAGCTGGGCGAACAAACAATTCAAATCCAAGAAAGCACGCCCCTGGATTGCCGGAAAGCGCGATATACGGCCTCCCCTCCAAGAGCATGCTGGTTGTTGGACCACCTGGGCGCATCGCAACCTTGTTAAACAACAGCTCTACTTCTGGTTCGTCCACAAGCGATGCGATCACGTCAAAGTCACCCACCGAGACTCCGCCGCTGGATACGAGAAGATCCACTTCTCGCAGATATTCGCTAATTTTTTCTTTTGCGACCACGGGCTCGTCAGGAAGACCTGGAAACAATACAGGAATGGCACCCGCCTCAGCAATTAAAGCGGATAGCATGATTCCATTACTGTTGCGTATTTTGCCTGCAATCAGTGGCTGATCAATCTCCAACAGCTCACTCCCCGTGGAAAAAAGACCGACGCGCGGCTTGCGTATTACCTTGACCTGCCTATAGCCAAATGTAGCCAGGACAGCGAGGGTCCCCGCATTGATCCGTTCCCCCGCCCGCGCAATCACAGTCCCCGTCGCCATTTCTTCGCCGCGACGCGATACATTTTCTCCAGGTTTTAGTGACCGCTTGAGGCGAACCGTATCGGAATGCTCCGCAGGATTTTCCGTTTGTTCAAACATGATGACAGCATCCGCTCCTGCCGGCATCATCGCTCCGGTCATGATCCGCGTCGCGCAGCCGTCTGTTACTTCCAGTCGGGGAAACTGCCCTGCCGCAACTGTCTCTAACACTTGCAAACAGACAGGCTGATCAAAGGAGGCGCTGACCGTATCTGCAGATTTCACGGCAAATCCATCCAGCGGTGAGCGGTCAAAGTGCGGCAAATCATAAGTGGCATGAACATCTGTTGCCAGTATGCGTCCGTATGCCTCCCCGATCTGCACCGTTTCGTCCCCAAGCGTGGTCAAGCCTGCCAGCAATTTGCCCATCGCTTCCTCTACCGTGTTCATTTGTCGTGAAAAACGCATCGTCAGTTCCTCCTTTGGCTTGAACATCAGCCCCTGCTGTCATTTTGTCAGCCGATATTAACATCTAGATCTTCAATCGCTTTTTCTTTATATTTCAAATCCTTGTTTGCGTTAAATGTATCTGCTCTTTCAATTTTGACCGCTGTATTATATTCCGGAATGCCTGCATACGTTTCGTAGACACCTTTGGGAATCAACGCGTTGCCTTCTGGCCAATACACCTGGACATTGCCTCTGGTCGTATTTTCGAGCTTGGCACGACCTTGGAAGGTCCCGTAGCCATTATACACTACAATATTGTCGCCTTCTTTTATGCGCAACTCCTTGGCATCTTCTGCATTCATCAAAACATCATAGCGGTCTGCGTTGTTGAACGGATCAGTATTGCTGTAAATCATGGAGTTGAACTGCTTGCCCCGTCGAGTCGTTACGTAGAAATGGCCCTTTGCTTTGTTCAGATCAGGAACCTCAATCGGCAGCAAATTAGCCTTGCCATCCGCTGTCGGGCACACTCCATCCTCACAAAGCCACGCGCCTCCCCATTGGAATACATCGCCGCGTTTTTTCAAATGCTGAATCCCATCGTAGTTTGGATTGGCACGGGCGATCTCGGCGCGAATCTCTTCTGCACTGGAAAAATGCATGAGCTGCTTTTTCTCCGGATGTATACGCGCAGCGAGGTCTACATAAATCTCCCACTCCGCCCGTGCTTCTTCAATTCGTGGTCCTTCGATCTCAGCGCTGAAATAAATCATCCGCTCCGTGCTTGTAGAGGTGCCGCCACCCGGTTGTTCATAACGGGTCATGGCTGGCAGGACGATGACTTCTTCTTTGGCGTCGACAAGGGTAGACGTATTGAAAATGATGTCCTGGTGGACACGCACCTCCACGCTCTCCAAGCATTTTCGCATAAAATCGGGATCTGGCATCGTCTCCAGGAAATTCCCCCCGCTCGTAAAGAACAGCCGGGTTTTCCGCTCATGTCCATCTGGCAGCACGGCATTTTCCAATGTAATCCCGACAATATCCCCTTGCCATTTCGGGATCGGGAAGTTCCACAGCTTTTCAATTCGCGTCCATGTTTTTTCATCGAAATCGCCGCCAGGCAAACTAAACGGGTCTGCCCCCATTTCCCCGGAGCCCTGCACGCCAGAGTGACCGCGGATCGGCATTACACCGCAATTTTTGCGACCGAGGAACCCACGCAGGATTGCGAGATTCGCCACTTGTGAAATATTATCCGTGCCAAAACGATGCTGCGTCAGTCCCATACTCCAAACAAACACACCCGATTTCGAATTCGCCAAAAGCAACGCGAACTCTTTCATGCGCTCGCGGGTTAGGCCGGAAGACTTCTCCAGCTTCTCCCACGGTTCACTCCTTACATGCTTACGGAGCTGTTCCAAGCCGTTAGCGTGTTCTTTTACGAAAGCATGGTTGACAGCAGATCCCGGTCTCTCATCCTCCATCTCGAACCAATACTTCATCACGCCATTCATGAAAGCAATATCTCCACCGATGTTGACTTGATAAAAATCATCGGCAAGCTTGGTACCGAACAAAGCACTTTCCGCTACAGACGGAATCCAGTATTTTTCCATCGCCGGTTCTTTATATGGATTAATCAGGATGATTTTCGTTCCTGCTTTTTTTGCAGCGTACATGTACTTGGTGGAGACAGGCTGATTGTTGGCAGGGACCGATCCCCAAAAAACGAGGACATCTGTGCCGATCCAATCTTGGTAATTACAGCTCGATGCCCCAATCCCGAGCGAACGTTTCAAGGCAGTCTTGCTTGGCGAGTGACAAATACGGGAGGCATTGTCGATGTTGTTAGTACCTAGGAACCGGGCCATTTTCGCTGCTGTATAGTAGACTTCATTGGTAATCCCCCGCGCCGTCAAGAAAAAAGCGAGCTGTTTGGGATTGATTCCTTTGATTTTTTTGGCAATCCGATTCAGAGCTTCGTCCCAGCTAATGCGGGTAAATTTGTTTTCACCCGGCTTCCGAGACAATGGATAAGGAATCCGTCCAAGCTTGCGCAGTTCTACACTGGACAGCTTCCGCAATGCATGGATGTCTTCCAGCCACTTTGGCTCCATAGCGGGCATTGTGTTTAGACGCAGGACATTCAAGCGAGTCGTACACAAATGCGGTCCAGTAAGCGTCTGGTCATACAACCCCGATACACCGAGTGCACAACCATCGCACACTCCTTGTGTCAAAATCCTGTAAGCGTATCCAAGATTGTCACGATTATCAAGCATCACCTTCATGGTATCGCGGATGTGATGCGGCTTGATTTTTCCTAGTCCCATAGGCACAAGTGAAGCCCACAGAGAAGGCTCCAGTGATGTATCCAGTTTCATTGGCCCGCTGTGCTTGGTCTTCCCCATTTCCCATTTGCTCCTTTCTTCGCAATACCTCTTCGACAAAAAAACCACCATAAACCGTCCCTTATCCATCGGAGGGGAGCATGTTCACGGTGGTTGTCTGTGGCAGGTTCGCTACCTAGTCCAAGCGTCGTGTTTGTTTCGCGAGATCCGTATGGTCTATGCCGGTGAACAGGGACGCTGCTTCGCCCTAGACTTACGGTTCAATCTTCCATTTTTTCTCGATGTCCTGATCAAAAACAAAGATGGACATTCCAAAGTCACGTTCGATGTCAATGTCGACGAAAAGATCGATGAGCTTTGCACCGAGAAACGCTTCCATGTCAATGGGCTGGTGTTTGCGATACATGTCTTTGACCATTTCGGTTCGGGCAGCTCGCAGTGTCTGCTTCCCATCTTCCGAAGTGGCGATGAACTTTTCCACGGGCGAAAGGTTGCCCTCCATCTCACAGATCGCCCAATTCTTGCAGAACGTAGTACTGATCTTGCTCGGTCCCTTCCCCATATGGCGCTTACGGAAAGCTCTCACTAAATTACTGAATTCTGCTTCGAACTTATTCATCGGGACTACTCACCTTTACTTCAAGCATTCATACTTAAGACTTTACCATTAGTCAACCAGCCAATTCAACTGACTTTTCTTTTTGTTTCGTCTGTTCTTGCAGTTTTTTGATATCAAGGCGAATCAAAAGCGAAATGATAAAGGCCACTACGAACATGCCTGCGAAAATACTCATCGTCCCTGTGTAGCTTTGGGTCGTTTTGCGTACCCATGCTGCAAAGATCGGTCCGGCCAAGCCTGCTGCTGCCCATGCAGTCAAAATATATCCATGGATGGCACCAAGCTGCTTCGTTCCAAACAAATCTCCGATATAGGCCGGAATAGATGCGAATCCACCGCCGTAGCAGGTCATAATGATGAACATCGCGATCATGAATGTCACCGGATTATTCAGGTTTGGTAATAAGAAGAACAACACCATTTGGATCGCGAAAAATGCCGTATACGTATTGGGTCGCCCGATATAATCAGACAAAGATGCCCAGCCGATGCGCCCTCCCCCGTTGAACAGACCGTTTAGACCAACCATGATTGCGGCTGTCGCTACCGTCATGCCAACCATTTCCTGAGCCATTGGAGAGGCGACTGAGATCACCGCAATACCACAAGTCACATTAATAAAAAGCATCAGCCACAGCCAGTAAAAGCGGCGCGTCTTTACAGCTTCGTTGGCGGTTAATTGACAGAGATCTTTTTTGATTTGCTTGCTCCCTGCCGTTGCTTCTATTGAAAAGCCTTTCGGTACCCAGCCTGCTGGAGGTGGAGATAGGTATTGCGCTGATGCAAACATCACGACAAAATAAATAATGCCCAGAATGTAAAAAGTATTTGCTATGCCTACGCTATTTATCAGTTCATTCATGATAGGACTTGCGATCATGGATGCAAAGCCAAACCCCATAATCGCCAACCCTGTCGCCAGGCCACGGCGATCCGGGAACCATTTAACCAGAGTAGACACCGGTGTAATGTACCCGACACCAAGACCAATTCCACCTAGCACACCGTAGCAAAGATACAAGAGCGGCAAGCTGCTCATCTGAATTGCAAGACCAGATCCAACAATCCCTACACCAAAGAAAATCGAAGCCAAGGTACCTGCTTTGCGCGGTCCATGCTTTTCGACATAGTGACCCAAGAATGCCGCCGACAAGCCCAGAAACAGGATGGCAATGCTAAATGTAAACTGGATATCGGTCAATTCCCAGCCAAACTGTGTTGTAAGCGGTTTGGTAAATACGCTCCATGCATAAACCGAGCCGATCGAAAGGTGGATACCCACCGCCGCCAGTGCAATGAGCCAGCGGTTTTTCACTTTTTGTTCCATATCACACATCTCCTTTAAAATGGTCTAAGAGTGCCTTTTGAGCAGGTGGCAGTTCTCGAGAAAAAAGAAAAACTGCTGAGTCCATCAATCCCCTTTTCCTCTACAGATGGAAAAGTTGGAATGGATGAAGCACAGCAGTTAATCATCAGCAGGGTCGCTACATCAGCATCAACGCGCAAGTGTTCTTATCATTCAAGCAGAGTAACAAATGAACCGGTGACAGGATCGCTGTTCCGTATCGCATTTGCCCAGCGTATAAGGTGAAGACTAATGTTGAAAATTTTGTGACACTTAACACTTCAAGTAGTATACTACCATGGAAGCGCTCACTCGACAATATTTTCCTGTCAAATAAGGAGGGCATCATGTCAGAACTGACAAAAACCATCCGTCGCAGCGTACTCAAAATATCCGCTGGCCACCATAACTGGGAAGACGATGAGATTGTTACGGAATACCCGCTGACCATTTTTCTAAACGACGAGGAATTCGCCACAATCGTCTGTACCCCCGCCGATTTAGAAGAAATGGTGATCGGATTTCTCGCGGCAGAGGGTGCCATCAAAGCCTTCGCTGAGATCAAACAGCTCACCATCGACGAAGCACAAGGCTTCGCCTACGTCGATCTGCACAAAGAAACGATCCTGTCGCAAAGCTTTTACTCCAAGCGGCGGATAACTTCTTGTTGCGGGAAAAGCAGGCAGTCTTTTTACTTTTTCAGTGATGCCCGTACCGCAAAGCCTGTTGAAGGCACAGCATCTGTCACTTTTGAACAATGCATACAACTGATGAAGGAACTGCAAGCATCCTCTGCGATTCATAAGCAGACGGGAGGGGTTCATAACGCTGCCCTTTGTACGCCCGATCAAGTGCTCCTGCAGTACTCTGACATCGGTCGCCATAATGCCCTGGACAAAATCTATGGGCACTGCTTACGTGAGGGCATCTCTTCTGCAGATAAAATTCTCGTTTTCAGCGGTCGCATTTCCTCAGAGGTCCTGTTGAAGGCAGCCAAGATCGGAGCGGGTGTCATCTTGTCCAAATCAGCGCCGACTGATCTGGCGCTCCAACTGGCGGACGAACTAAGGATTACAGCCGTCGGGTTTGTCCGCAATGACAAAATGAACGTGTATACACAAGCGCAGCGAATTATTCTTTCCTAAAGACTTGCAGACTTGACGCCAGAGAAAACCGGGACATGCTTAGTGCTCTCCTGTTTTTCTCTTCTTTTCTTCGTCCATCGCGATCTGATACTCCTCAGGCGTATTTGCATTAAATACCGCCCAGTTGTCCAGTAAGCCGTCAGGTGTTGTGAGAAGCCGCAGCTTGTCCAATGTAGCCATCAACCGGAGCTCCCCGCTTTGCAAGGCATGTTCCCATAATGATTGTGTTCGTCGGTGATATACTGCGCACAACGGATGAACCCGATCGCCGGCTTGTGCCGCAACAACATCCCAATCAGTCAGACTACTCGCGTATCCAATGAGCCTGTCCAGTTGCTCGCGATCCATGAAAGGAAGGTCACAGGAAAGCACGAGTAGCATATCTTCCGGACACGCACGAAAAGCTGTGACAAGACCACTTACAGGACCGGCCGAAGCAACCCGGTCAACAGTCACCGTCACTTGCTCCTGCTCGATAAATTCAGCTGGCAGGCGCTCTGGATGGTTGGAAATAATGAGGCATGGCATGCCAGCTTGCGTTACTTCTTTCACTAGTTCTGTTAAAAAAGTACCCTTCCGCCACTTCAGCAGTTCCTTCGGGGACCCCATCCTGCTGCTATTTCCACCTGCTAAAATAACGGCCCGTATATTCTGTTTTTGCATGGCGATCTCCTTTTATCTGACTTTACGTCATTATGTATCTGCTAGCCTGCTTCCTGCATCCCCCGCCAACTTCGTCGTTGTCAAGCGGGAAGCCCGGACCAAATGCCCGGGCTAAGGATTATTCATTCATATTTTACTGGTATGAAATAAATAATGTGGACGCCCTTAGCGTTGTCGTAAACTGCTGCTGTCTTTGCTACCCGCTTGGTCCATCATCCACAATTGGAGTACCAAATCAAATTTGACTTGTTTCCCAAACCAGGTTACAGCAAGCTGTTGTTTCGCTTTCGCCCGTCGGATTTCAGATTGCTTACCATGCACTGGGCGGTTCGCATCTTTCATCCTCGGGGCCTATTTTTATATTTTCATTCCGCCAAAAACGTTCTTCGTTTCCAACTACAATGGCAGGTTCATCCTCAGTCTTCGTCATCCTCGCCATCTTCGTCTTCGTCGCCGTCTTCTTCTTC